>JANYKK010000359.1 GCA_025361585.1 Methylobacter sp.
CCGATATTGAGCATGTCATAAAGCACCAGCACCTGTCCGTCGCAGTCCACACCGGCACCGATGCCTATCACGGGAATCTTTAACTGTGCGCTGATGTCTTTAGCCAAGCTTGCCGGGACGCACTCCAACACCAACAACCCAGCACCCGCTTGCTGCAATTTTAGCGCATCGGCAAGCATTTGTTCGGCAGCCGCCTGTTCCTTGCCCTGAACCTTGTAACTGCCCAATTGATTGATCGATTGCGGCAGTAGACCTAAATGCCCGCAAACCGGAATGCCCTGATCGACCAGAAAACTGACGCAATCGATTTTCGGCCCTTCCAGCTTAACCATTTGAGCGCCGCCAAGCTGCATCAATTTGGCCGCATTTTTGGCCGCAATAACAGGCGTGGGATACGTCATAAACGGCAAATCGGCGATGACAAACGCCCGCTGCCTGGCATTGCTAACGCAGCTTGCATGATAAACCATGTCCCTGACGGTGACCGGTAGTGTTGTATCATGCCCCTGGATAACCATACCCAACGAATCCCCGACCAGCATCATATCGACGCCAACCTTATCGATTAACGCGCTAAATGCGGCATCGTAGGCGGTTAAACACGAGATTTTCTCGCCACGCTGTTTCATGGCGGCCAGATCGATAATCGATAACGGTTTTAGCGTAGCGGTGGAAGAATATTGATTCATTGTATTCAGATGGATGTAAGCTTAACTGGGGCAGGAGTCAATCCAGCCGTCTCAGTCCATTCATGGGGCACTTGGCAGTCAGATCGGCAATATGGCCTTTTCCCGGCACTAGCAACTGCGGGGCTATTTCATAAAGGGGATACAAGACAAAGGCCCGTTCAGCCAGACCTGTGTGCGGCACGATTAAATCAGGCAAGTCGATAATCCGGTCGCCATAGATCAATACATCCAAGTCCAGCGTTCTTGCGCCCCAGCGCTGATCTTTTCTAACCCGTCCCTGATCGTTTTCGATGCCTTGCAAGCATCGCAATAAATCCATCGGCGGCAACTCGGTTGCGACACATATCACTGCATTAACATAGTCAGGCTGATCCTGCGGCCCCATCGGCGGGCTATGATACAAACTGGAAAACGCCAGTTCTCGTACCCCGAGCGTGTGCGTTATTGCCGTGCGCGCTGATTTTATTTGCTCAGAGGGATTTGCAAGATTGCTGCCCAAACCTATATAAACCGTTATCCAATCAGTTTCTGAGTTATTCATAGCCGAATACTTTATGACTCAAGTTTTTGGAGCACTGTCTTTAGCCTTTTTAGGATAACTTCTTTTGCGTCCCGGTTTTTGGTTCCGGAATTGCGCGGCGGCTGGGTCATTTTTCTTTGTTCATTTTCATCGGCATGCTGATATTTCGTCCACCACTCAGCCACCTCGGGATCTGCCCCGCCGGTCTCGGCACGCAACAGCAAAAAGTCGTAGCCCGCCCTAAAACGAGGATGCCCGATCAAGCGGCTGGGTTTGGAGCCAATACGCGCATTAAACTTGGGCTGCAAACTCCAAACCTCGCGCATCGCCATGCTGATATGACGCGGCAGAGCCGTACTTCTGATCTGTCTGGCGATAATCTCACTGGCGGCGTCCTGATAGGCAATATACTCAACCTCGCCTTGCGCCATTTTTTCTTTGGCTCGCATCTGCACTGGCTCCCACAAAAAGGCCGCCAATAAAAAGTAGGCAGTAACCGTTTTACCTTCGGCTATCCTGCTGTCCGAATTTTCCAATGCTTTAATCAACAGCAATCGGGGGAAGCCGTTTTCTTCAACCGCCAAACTGTCTTCCGTGGACGGAAACAGCACTTGAAAAAGCCCGTAATGCCTGAGCATTTCAAAAGTTTGCAGTGCGTAACCGGATAAAAACAACTTTATCGCTTCATCGTAAAGCCTGGCGGAGGGTATGCCGACCAGTAACTGGGCATCGTTATGTATCGCTTTTTCGCACTCCTGATCGAGCTTGAAGCCGAGCTTAACGGCAAAACGCACCGCCCTCAACATGCGCACCGGATCTTCACGAAAGCGCATGTCGGGATCGCCGATCAGCCTAAGCGTCCCGGTTTTATGGTCGGCCATGCCGCCGACATAATCCACGACCGAAAAATCCTTGATATTGTAATAAAGCGCATTAACAGTAAAATCCCTGCGCCAAACATCTTCCTCAATCGTACCGTAGACATTATCCCTCAACAAGCGTCCTTCATTATTGAGAACCTGCTTATCGTTTTGCTCTTCTCCTGCCCCTCTGAAAGTCGCTACCTCAATGATTTCCCTGCCAAAATGCACGTGCGCCAGTCTAAACCTGCGCCCGATTAACCGGCAATTACGGAATACTTTTCTGACTTGATCAGGATCGGCATTGGTGACAACATCAAAATCCTTGGGTTCTCGTCCCAACAACAAATCACGCACACAACCGCCGACCAGGTAAGCATCGAAACCCTCCTTTTGCAGACGATACAAAACCTTCAGCGCATTTTCACTGATCTGGGATCGTGAAACATTATGTTCCGCACGCGTATATATTTTGACATGCGCAGAGACCGACCCAGTGTCATTCCTAGCCGACACTTCAACCTTTCTCGATGCGGGACTAATAATTTTTTTAAAGAAGTTTAAAATAGTCTTTATACCTTGTTTATTTTTCTAATTGTTTTGATTATATCACTGCTATCGAATTCTAACCCAATCGGCAAGTTTCTTTTACATTCCCCTTTTGAATGGAGTAGAATCATCATTCTGATTTTTTACTTGCAATTCTAGTTAAATCCAATTGCACACACCAGACAAAAAATCAGACAACCATTTTTTTAAACACTCGCACAAATTAGCGTGCTTGACTGGAATTGTTATGTATAAAAAGATTCTTAATAGCTTAATTGACCAACCTTTGTTCACCAGCATTTTTGTAACAGATTTTTTCATTCTTCTGTTTCATAGGCCGCCATTTATATTTTCTCTCGTAATGCTGGGAGGGTTAATGGCGATGTGCATGTATTTTGGCCAAAAATTAGCCTTATTTAAACTTTAATTGGTCGGACCGATAAAGGATACGCGGCAAAAACCGGGGCATGATTCCGTTTCCAAGCCTGGTTTTTTACGCCGCCTGACAGCAATAGCTTATGACCTCCTGTTGCTGATTGCTGTTTTGTTTGTCGCGACTGCGTTGGTGCTCCCTTTAAATGCAGGCAAGGCTTTTACTGCCCAACAATTCTTTTTTCCGTTGTATCTATTACTGGTCAGCTTCTTATTTTATGCTTGGTTTTGGACTCATGGCGGACAAACATTGGGCCTGCGCGCTTGGAAAATGAAAGTGCTCACACGGGATAGGCAGCCCATCAGCTGGAAACAGGCTTTGCTCCGCTTCACGGTCGCCATTGTCTCATGGGGATTTTTCGGACTGGGTTTCTGGTGGATTCTTATTGATAAAAACCAGCGCAGCTGGCACGATCATTTGTCCAAAACAGCCCTGTTTTTCGACACTTAGCACACCTCATTAAGCTCCTTTCCCAAACAATACATTTATCAGCGATGTCATCATGAATTGGTTTACTAAACTATTTTCCAAGCATCCCCAGAGTCCCTCCCCGGCAAAAAAACCAGACATCACACCACCCTCCACCAGCCCAAATAATCAGTTTACTTGTTCGAAACCCGTCTCCACCGAACATAAAAAACTGCCATTGACCAGGCTAAAAAAACTGGCTCCGCTTCGGGACATGGACGATACCTATGTTGAGCAACTTATCCATGCCACGCTAAGCTATAGCGCAGGCTCCGTCATTTTCAGGCTAGGCCAAAAAACCAATTCAATTTTTTACCTGCTTGAAGGGAGCCTTGATATGCAGCCGGATAGCGACAACCGCTATACCCTATCTGCCGAGTCATCACTAGCCAATCTGCCGCTCAATAGCGGAAAGCTATGCGGAGCAACGGCATACGCAAAAACAGACGTCACTATCCTAGCGATTTCAGGCGAATTTATCTGCCGATGGTCTGGCAAAGATATCCGGCAGTCTGTTGCCGTTGAACTTCTTGATATTGAATTGCCCGAACAAATTGCAGGCAACCGTTTTTTTGCCAGTTTTTCAGATGCCTACCGGGAAAATAAATTAAGCCTGCCTTCATTACCCAATGTCGCTTTAAAATTAAAAGAGGCAATGGAGCAGGATTTAGGCATCAGTGAGGCAGTCAAAATTATCGAGGTAGACATATCCATCGTAGCCAAGCTGATCCAACTGGCCAACAGCCCGCTATACTCGCCCGTATCGCCGATTACCAACTGCCATGCGGCGGTTACCCGGATCGGCCTGGATCAAACGCGAAAACTGGTCATGGGCATCAGTCTGAAACAATTATTCCGTTGCAAAAATCCGCAACTGATGGAAAAAATGCAAAACCTATGGAAAAACAGCCTCTATGTATCCAGCTTGAGTTTCATACTGGCGCAGGAAAACGGCACCGTTAACCCGGAAGATGCCTTATTAGCCGGTTTGGTATCCGACATCGGCACGATACCGATATTGCATTTTGCCGAGCAATATCCGAATGAATACCCGAACTTAGACGTATTGGATTCGGCCATCCCGTTTTTGAGCCCGCCGGTCGGTTCCCTGGTGCTACACACCTTGGGCTTTGCCCCTGAATTAGCCTGCATCCCCAAATACGCCGAAGACTGGTTCTACGAAAGCGAGGGCGATAAATTAAACCTGATTGATGTCGTCATCCTGGCCAAACTGCACAGTTATTTCGGCACCAGCCGGGCCAAGGAAATCCCGTACCTGAACTCGATACCCGCCTACACTAAACTCAAGAACGGCAAACTGACCGCCGATTTTTCCTTGGATATACTGCACAAGGCGCAACATCGCATTAAAGCAGCCATGAACTTTCTTTCCTGATATTACTTATGAACAATCCGTTATTAGCCAGCTCCGCGTTGCCGCTGTTTTCCCAGATTAAACCGGAACATATCGTCCCGGCTATCGACCAACTCTTGGCCGAAGCCCGCTCGTCCGTCGAACAGCATCTCGCAGCCACGCAACACTATACGTGGAAAAACCTGATCGAGCCTCTGGAAGATGCCGACGATAAGCTCAACAAAGCTTGGTCTCCAATCAGCCACATGAATTCTGTGGTCAACAGCGACGAGCTGCGCGACGCCTACAACGCCTGCCTCCCCAAACTCAGCGCCTACTCGACTGAAATGGGCCAAAACGAAGCCTTATTTAAGGCTTACCGCTTTATTGCGGACAGCGATGAATTTGCGACACTCGACACCGCCCAGCAAAAAATCATCCGCAACGCCTTAAGAGACTTCAAACTGTCCGGCATCGACCTGGATAACGAGAAAAAACAGCGCTACAAAGACATCAGCCAGGAATTGTCCGCGCTTGCCAGCAACTATGAAGAAAATCTGCTCGATGCCACCAATGCCTGGAGCAAGATCATCAGGGACGAACAGGAGTTGGCCGGATTGCCCGAATCCGCGTTGGCCCAAGCCAAGCAGACGGCAGCAAGCCACAATGAAACCGGCTGGATGATCACCCTGCAATTCCCGTCCTATATTTCGGTGATGACTTACGCCGACAACCGCGAATTACGCCGCGAACACTACGAAGCATTCGCAACCCGCGCTTCCGACCAAGGCCCGCATGCAGGACAATGGGACAACGGCGAAAATATGGAGAAAATCCTGGCTCTGCGCCACGAAAAAGCCCGTTTGCTGGGTTTTGCCAATTACGCGGAACTGTCGCTGGCGGCAAAAATGGCCGAAAAGCCGGATGACGTCACCCATTTTCTCGAAGATTTGGCCGACAAATCATGGCGACATGCGCGCAAAGATTTAGCCGAATTGCGCGAATTCGCCAAACAACATTTCGGCATTAACGACCTGCAATCCTGGGACAGGGCCTATTATTCGGAAAAAATGCGCCAGCATTTTTACCAGCTGTCGCAGGAAGAAGTTAAAGCCTATTTCCCAATCACCCGCGTCCTGCCCGGCCTGTTCGCTATCGTAGAAAAACTGTACGGCCTGCAAATCTCTGAAATCAGCGATTTCGACAGCTGGCATCCCGATGTCCACTTTTTCCAGATCCATGACCAAAACGGTTCACTGCGCGGCCAGTTTTATCTCGATCTCTATGCCCGCGCCAAAAAACGCGGCGGCGCATGGATGGATGATTGCGTCAGCCGCAAGCGATTTGACGATACCATTCAAACGCCGGTCGCCTACCTGACCTGCAACTTTACCCCACCGACCGGCGATACACCGGCACTGCTGACCCATGACGAGGTAACCACGCTGTTCCATGAATTCGGCCACGGCCTGCACCATATGCTGACCCAGGTCGACCACCTCGGCGTTTCCGGCATTAACGGCGTGGAATGGGACGCGGTCGAGTTGCCCAGCCAGTTCATGGAAAATTGGTGCTGGGAAAAGGACGCGCTGGCGCTAATGTCGGGCCATTATCAAACCGACGAGAAATTGCCGGATGCTTTGTTTGACAAGATGATCGCCGCGAAAAACTTTCAGGCCGGCATGATCATGGTACGGCAGCTGGAATTTAGCCTGTTCGATTTCAGAATACATCGGGATTATGATCCCGGACAAGGCGGCCGTATCTATGAAACGCTGGAACAAGTCAGGGAACAGGTTGCCGTAGTTCGTCCGCCCAAATTCAATCGCTTCGCGCACAGCTTCTCGCATATTTTCGCAGGCGGTTACGCAGCGGGCTATTACAGCTACAAATGGGCGGAAGTGTTGTCCAGCGACGCTTTTTCGTTGTTTGAAGAAAAAGGCATTTTCGACCAGGAAACCGGCAAAGCCTTCTTGACCAATGTCCTTGAAAAAGGCGGCAGCCAAAACGCGATGGAATTATTCATCAACTTCCGTGGGCGCAAACCCACGATTGACGCCTTACTCAGACATAACGGCATCGCGGCATGATCTACAAAGACCTGCGCGACTTCATCAAACAACTGGAAAAACAGGGCGAACTAAAGCGCATCACCGTTGAAGT
>JANYKK010000111.1 GCA_025361585.1 Methylobacter sp.
TTTTGCCGAGGTGACGGTTTTATCGGCTCTATTAATAGTGGCGACTTTATCGCCCAGATGAATGGTAATGCCATGTTGTTCAAAGAAGCCGTCTTCAACTAAAGACAATTCCTGCGCAGTCGTGCCGGTGAAAAAGGCCGACAAATGCACCCGGTCATAGGCCGCTCTGGGTTCCTCGCAAAAAGTAATGATGTCATAGTGTTCTTTAATCGGACTTGCGGTTAGGTTCGCCAGAAAATGCTGACCGACCATGCCGTTGCCAATGACGACCAATGTTTGTTTTACGCTCATATACAACCTCGGAAACGATGTTTGCTGTTTATGGGGTGTAGAGCAATGGCTATGCCAGAATGAGCAAGGCAGCGATCTTAAGGGATTGGTGGGCGGTTAAGCTGGAAATCAAGCATCCTGATGAGCCACGATGGTGCGTACGAAAAAAAAATGCCCGTTAATCGTGCGCTGTCGTTTATGTTTTTGTCGTCCCCCGACATATATCCGCATTATCCGCTACAGCGATAGGAATCAATGAAGGGATTCAATCATCCTCCATAAATGGCGTAGTTTGTGCTAATTATTTGAGAATGAACGCCTTAAATATATTACTTATTCAAGATGAAGCTACCGACCCGTTATTGGTAAAAAAACTGGTCGCTGAGGGCTATTCGGTCACAAGCGCTGCAATGCCTGAAATAAACATTCACTCCTTAGTGACGAACAACAAAATCGACCTTGTCATTTTTAATATCGACAGCCCTCAAAAATATTTCCAGTTCATTCACGTCCTTAACCAGAATCATCCGCTCCCCATTATTGTTTTTACAGCCGACGATACGTCTGACACCATTAATCAAATCATTAAGGCCGGAGTCAGCGCCTATATTGTCAATGGTCTGGAAGCCAGCCGCATTAACAGCATCATCACTGTCGCTGTCGCGAGATTTAACGAACGGCAGCTGCTTAAAAATGAATTGGAAAAAACAAAATCCAAGCTGGAAGAGCGTAAATTGATAGATCGGGCAAAAGGTATTTTAATCAAAACCCGTGGCTTTACCGAAGACGATGCTTATCACACTCTGAGAAAATTGGCGATGGATCGCAATATCGCCATCGGAGAAATGGCGAAAAACGTTATCGCTATGGCGGAGCTGCTTAAATAACCGCCATTGATAGAGCTACAGCAGCCCGGTCGGGTTGCTGTAGCTCCTGAGTCAGTCTGCCTAACTACGGTATTTTTTCAACCAGTCTTTCACAACTGGCCAGCCGCGCGTCAGCCATTGATCTGTTGCAAAAGCCGCCGTGAGTTTGGCTTGCTTTGCCAATGCCTTAAGGTAAAACCATGTCCTGTCGGCAAATGAAGTATCAGTGCTATCTCTGTATTGCAAATAACGTGAGCCGAAGCCATCGATAAATACCGGTTTGAATAGCCACATTTCCAGGATAGCCGTTACCCACATAAAGATGAACGAAACGCCCATGCCCATCCCGGCAAAAATAACCAGCCAGGCAAACATCGGGTGAATTTTAGTTAACCACCATGACAAAATATCGGCAACAAGAAACACATAGGGCATGCCGATAGCAATGCACTTATATTGCGTTGTCGGGGTTTCCGCAAAACTGAAAATAAGTCCCACGAACATGAAAATGAAGCTGATACCGAACATATGCACGTGTGAGACCCGCGTTAATGACGCGAATGTTGCTCCCGTATCCTGTGTGGTTAAGGCTTTTAACGGCTCAAGCTTAGTAAAATCCGGTATGCCGGACGCATCCTTGTTATGGCACATCACACAACGGCTCTCGATAATCTTGTCGATGCCGTCTTCCTTGTAATCATCGCTATCCGCGCCATCCCTGACCCATTCCATGATTTTAAAACGCTCCTGTTCCGGTGCGTTATCCTTCATTGAGCCATTCAGTTTCTGCTCCAAAACCGTGCCGGAACGGTTCCCGTAATAGCTGTAAACAATGTCGTCAACAGACAAGCCGAATTTGCCGTCCGCCATCCCGTGGGTAAACAAGATTTGGATTAATGCGAACAAATAGCCGATGCCAACCGTACACAAATAGCCGGTAAACAATACCTTGATAGGGGTGTCGTGATCTTTTAGCGGGGTATATTTTGTCGTCATAATCTCGATTGATAATTTATTGTGATACGGATTCAAGTTGAAACCATGATTATAAGTTGCCTTGATTACGTTGTTATTAAATCGTTTTCTTTATATTGATATGGCTTATTTCAGACATGCTCTGATCCTGGGAGTTAATAATAACTATCCATGAATCAGCAGGTTTTATGCCAAGGTATCAAGTCGAGCGTGAACTGATTCAAGCAACCCAAGATGCCCGGTGTCGCAGAATAAAAGAACTTAATTGGTGCGATAGCTTGGAAAGCCGCACAAATTTGAGGCGTTGCAGAACCACGTTCAGCAAATATGCCGTCTTCGGATAACAGCGATAACCGTTTATTTTGGGCAAACAAAATTGCGATCATGACGCTCCGCCAATTTTGGCACATCGATTGCTTTGGACAATACAGGGACTCCAGCGTCGGAGCGCTAAAAAATCGGGTTCAATGACAGAGCCCCATAAATAAATCATATCGATATGGATCAAGAAAAAAACCTATTCCCTTATTTTCAGCCCATTGTCGGCGCAGCCAGCGGTACTATCATCGGTTATGAAGCATTGGCCCGGCAACACGATGCAGAGGGCCGGGTCATTTCGGCCGGCGAATTATTTTCTTCGCCGGATATTGCGCCCGATCAACTGATCGCGTGGGATCGCAGGGTTCGTCGGTTAGCGCTGGAGCAATTCACTCAATCCAATTACAACGGTTATTTAACCATCAATATTTCAGCCGCTTGGATCGACCGGATCACCGACTTTGATTCATTGCCTACCCTACTGATGCTGGACGAGCTTAATGTCGACAAAAGCCGCGTCATTATTGAAATAACCGAATCGAAAGGCGAATTGGACAAGCTGGTTGAAATTGTCAGCGTGTATCGCAAGCACGGCTTGAAAATAGCGATTGATGACTTCGGCGCGGGCTTTTCCCAGCTGGAAAGAGTCATGGCCATACAGCCAGACATCATCAAACTGGATATGCAGTTATTCCAGAGTGCAACCCGGGGCGGCATAGCCAGCGATGTAGTGCACTTGTTATCGCGACTGGCAATACGTACCGGTTGCCGTATCGTTTGCGAGGGCGTGGAGACTGCTGACGACTTCCATTTCGGCTTGAGCTGCGGTGCCCAATACATGCAAGGCTACCTGTTTTCGCCCGCCACAGCCGAGTTTAAAGATCCGCTGCATTATCAACAGCAAATCGGCTTGTTAAGAAAGACCTTCCTGAAGAAAAATTTAGCCAAAGAAGAGCACAAGATCCAGTTTATTGCCAAGATTAAGGACTTGATCGAACTGCTGAAAAAAGCCCTGGAAACCGACTTTAATCTTAATGAATTATCTGCGCATCCGTTTGAAGCCAGCGGCGTTCTGCGGTTTTATTTGTGCAATAACCAAGGCGACCAAATCTCATCCAATTTCAATTTTGCCGATGCCAAATGGTTCGAGGATGCCTCGCAAATCGGCTTTAACTGGGCATGGCGACCCTATTTTTATCAGTTGCTGGCGCTTGAAGCAGAAAAGGACAGCTATCGCATTGTAACGTCGGAACGTTACCGGGATTTTAATACCGACATATTGTGCAAAACCTTGTCGCTTAGGTTGGACGATGAGCGGGTTTTATTAATTGATATTGCCGCCGAGTGGGCATGAATTCCGGCATTCGGTTTAATTTAAACAGTCATCAACAAAAGCCAAGTTCGGAGAGAGGTAGAGCAATTGTTCCATGTTGCTCACTCTACGCGATAGACATCAAAAGAACTCAATTGGTGCGATGTTTTTAGAAGTCGCACTATATTAATGCGTCGTAGACACCTATCAAAGGCACTGTGCCACACAAAATAACATATAACCTATTGAATATAATGAATTCAATAATAGCCTGTTAGTTTTGGCTCATCTATTGCTTCTCATATGGGTTGCCTCAGAAATTAGGCTCGACATGTCTAACACATTGAAAAACTCATGCCCAATTTTGATAGTTAATCGTTAATACAGCTATGCGCTAAAAATAAAAATAGGAAAATGTATCATGCCAAATGAGATAAAAAGATCGGGTCGGTTAACTATCAAAATACGATTTATGATTATTGTTGCCTCCGTAATCATTGGTTTTGCATTATTCGGTTTCGTCACACTTAAAGCGGCGAAAATACTCAATGTTAACGGTACAATTTATCAGCGTATTGTTCAGGGCAAGGATATTATCGCCGATGTATTGCCGCCGCCTGAATATATTATCGAATCTTATCTGGTGGTATTGCAAACTATTCAGACCGAAAATACAACAGAAATTGAAACGTTAAAAAAACGTCTGGAGGTTTTAAAAAGCGAATACGACACGCGCCACCAGTATTGGCAAGATCAGCACTTAGAAGACGAATTAAACGAGCCGCTATTAAAACGCTCCTATCAATCAGCACTAGCGTTTTATAGTGAAGCGCAACAATCTTTCTTCCCCGCTATTCAAACTGCCAATAGGGAGGCTGCCTTAGTCAGTTTACAAAAAATGCAACAAGCCTACGAAGCCCATCGCGCGGTCATTAATGAGGTGGTGCAACTGACGACTGAACGCAATACAGAAGATGAGGCGGAAGCTCGAAACACGATTCGCAAGTACGGCATCATCAGAATCTGTATTTTCGCTTTCAGCGTCTTGGTGTCCGTAGCATTGACGATGTTAATCAGTCGCGGCATTATCCGTCAATTGGGCGGTGAGCCTAGTGACGTTACAGATTTAGCCAGGAACATCGCCAGCGGTAAACTGGATAATGCCATAGCTGTTAATCCAGGCGATAGTGACAGTTTGCTGGCAAATATGAAAAACATGCAACAACAGCTCCTTGAACGTATAACGGCGGATCGCAAGGAACATGACGATGCCCAGCGCATCAAGACGGCCTTGGACAGCATCAGTTCAAACGTGATGGTGGCTGATAACGAACGTAACATTATCTATATAAATCCGGCGGTACTTGCTATGTTGCAACACGCCGAGTCCGACCTACGCAAGGTTTTACCCGGATTTGATTCCAGTAAATTATTGGGAGAAAATATGGACGTTTTTCACAAGAATCCTGCGCACCAGAAAGAATTGCTTGGCGGGCTTAGTTCAACTTTCCGAAGCGAAATTACCGTTGCGGCGCATACTTTCTATCTGGTTGCCAACCCCATCAATAATGAACACGGCGAGAGACTCGGGGTCGTGGTGGAATGGAAAGACCGAACTGCTGAAGTGGCCATTGAGCAGGAAGTCGCCAAAGTAGTCAGCGGTGCAGTGTTAGGCGATTTCAACCAGCGTATTAACGAGGGGGATAAAGAAGGCTTCTTCCTGCAATTGGCGCAGGGCGTTAATGAGCTGATGGAGACCAGTTCTACCGGCCTGAATGAAGTGGTGCGTGTACTGGGTGCGCTGTCCCGAGGCGACCTGACCGAAACCATTACCAGTGACTATTCGGGAACTTTCGGTCAACTTAAAGATGACTCCAATTCCACCGTGGAAAAACTGCAAGAGATTGTCGGTCAAATCAAGGAAGCTTCCGAGACGATTAATACCGCAGCAAAAGAAATTGCCGCAGGCAACAATGATCTTTCGCATCGCACCGAAGAGCAGGCGGCCAGTCTGGAACAAACCGCCGCCAGCATGGAAGAGCTGACTTCTACCGTGCAGGCCAATAGCCATAATGCCAAACACGCCAATCAGCTTGCTGTCGGTGCAGCGGACATTGCGGGTAAGGGGGTCAATGTGGTCGGTCAGGTGGTATCGACCATGGAGGGCATTAATGAATCTTCACGTAAGGTGGTGGACATTATCTCGGTAATCGACAGTATTGCTTTTCAGACCAATATTCTCGCGCTCAATGCCGCAGTGGAGGCGGCTCGTGCCGGTGAGCAAGGTCGAGGTTTTGCTGTGGTGGCTGGCGAAGTACGTAATCTTGCACAGCGTGCTGCTGCTGCCGCAGCGGAAATAAAAAGCCTGATTGGCGATTCGGTAGAAAAGGTTGAAGAAGGTGCCAAGCTGGTTGCCCAGGCAGGACAAACTATGGAAGAAATTGTTAGTGCTATTCGTGGCGTGACAGTCATTATGTCTGAAATTAGCGCCGCCTCCATGGAGCAAACATCAGGCATCGAGCAGGTCAATCAGGCCATCGGTCAGATGGACGATGTGACCCAACAAAACGCCGCCTTGGTAGAGCAGGCCGCCGCCGCCGCGGAATCGCTAGAAGAACAAACGCAAAACCTAGCCGTTACGGTGACTCATTTTAAATTGGATGAAAACTCAAGAGGCGCATCATCAGCGGCACAAATTAAAGTGGCACCAGCCAGAACAGATGCTGATAAAATCTCTGAGACAGCCAAACCGAAACCTCAAATGTCGGCGACTGTTAGCGGCGACTGGGAAGAATTTTAAACCGACTCATATATTAAGCCATGGACATTACCATAACCACGCCAGCCCTGTTATTTCCGGCCATTTCGGTTTTGTTTTTGGCTTATTCCAATCGCTTTCTGGCGATAGCCAGCCGGATCAGGGAGCAGCATAATCTGTTCAATAAAACCCAAAGCCCGGTTGCTAAAAAACAGATCGACAGTTTAAGGCTGCGTATTCATTTTATTGTGGCGATGCAGTTGCTGGCGGTTATAGGGATTATCTGCTGCATACTCGCCATGTGGCTGATTTTTTACGGCTTACAAAATTACGGCAACATTACTTTTGGCTTCAGTATGGCCTTTATCGTTTTATCGCTGCTGGCTTCAGTCAGTGAGTTATTACTTTCAACTAAAGCACTCAACATCGAGCTTGAAGATATGGAAGGATAGCTAATCTAAGGGCAATAGATACTTAAAAAAATGATCACCACGAAGATACGAAGGACACGAAGTTTTATTTCTTCGTGTCCTTCGTGGAGGGTAAGGGACTCTAAATGACCCTGTGAGTAAAGATGTAATGGTCGTTAAAACAGGAACGTAACCACCGCTTTTAAATACCCGTTATCTATGACGGGCATGGCCAGCATGGAATTCAAGCTTCCTTCTGCAAGGGCCATTTTTGAGTTATTCCTGATCACTGGAACTCCGGTCAGCCATACCCTGCCTAATAGTCCTTCGCCTTTGCGGACTGAAACGGTTTCAAATATTTCCGCCAGCTCATTATTTTGTTTGCTGTATCCTGCCTGACATATCAATTGTTGACTGCTTTCATCCGGCACCCAGATCTGTAACCGTTTGGCAATCGGCGTCGCTTTAGCCGACAAAAATGTCATAATATAAACTTGATTGGCAACTACCGAAACCGGGATGCCCAGCGCCGTCGTTATCCCGGCTTTTCGGGCATCCGCACTCCTGATGAACGCAGATGATAGACCTAAGTCTTCGATAAGTACTGGCATGCCTGTTTCCCATACCTGTCCAGGCAAACCGGAGCCTCGGGCGAATGTTATTTTTCTGGATATGTCTTCAAAATCATCCAACGTACCGTAATATCCGTCAATAACAGTTAATTCAGTGTTATTCTCCAAGCTGTTACTCCATAACTCGATAGCGCCTGCATGGTGCTGATCGTCTCCACATAAAAAAACCACCACGGCCATTAGAAATTCGCCCGAAAAAACAGGAATGGCAATACCGCAGGTCAAACCGGCTTTTTTGGCCGATTTTGTCCTTTTAAAATAAGAATGATCGAATTCAGTCAATACCACAGGGTGACCTGCGGCCCATGCTTTGCCGGGTAAGCCTTCATCATAAGCGAAGGACTCTTTTTCACTGGCGCCCCGAAATTCATTCAAGTCGCCATACAATCCTGCGCTAAACTCCAAGTGGGTACGATCTTTTGTGGGTATCCAGATTTCCGTTACTTTAATAAACGTTTTCATATCAAATTGTCTTCTTTATAGCCGAAATCAGATTATGAATAGTTGGTCGATGGTCTTCGTATTCCTCAATCGCATTGATATGATCCATTTTAGACATAGCTAAGAAACCTGGTAATTATAATGACTATCTAAGACGTAGCAGGTTTTATGCCGGGTTGTAGTTGTAATGGAGGCAGGGCGACTAAAATTAATACGCCTGCATAATCCGCATGGATGTGGTGAAGGCTTCTACTACGAATAGAAAAGCAGGTGCCGGTAAGAATTTACCATTCAGCCAAAAACTACAGTTACAACTTGTCGGCAATGGCGATTGGGAGAAATTTTGATCCGTAGGACGTGCCGCAAATATTCTTGGGTTGTCTTTATCCTCTTGTTCACCGCCAGTACACGAAGAAAAACAGAACACTTTGCGTCTTCGTGGTAAAAAAGGTTAAAAGACGTTTCACTGACTACTTAAATTATCATCATTGGTGCAAACAGACAGCCAGACGCACAAAATTGATGCATTAACGACATAAAACCGAACCACCTTTACAAGCCAATACCAGTCGTGACCGGCTATATTCCTATCTTAAAGCTATGAAATAAGCTTTGGCATAACGATTGCTTTATACAATGCAGAGGCTCCAATGATGGAGCACTAAAAAAACATCGGTTCAATGGCGAACCCAAACAGACAAAGGCGTCTACCCGGCTGAATACATCAGTGTTCCGTAGGGTGACGCTTTTTTTTGGCTGATTTTTTTATACCTGCTGAGGTCAATATGAAACAAACCGGACGATTTATCATTAAAAAACTGGTTACAGCACTCATTGCTGTGGCTGCTGTATCAACATTATCTTTTGCCTCCAGTGCCTACGCAGCCGAAAAACTGGAAAAAGACAGTTTAAAGCTCGGTTTCATTAAACTGACTGATATGGCGCCTTTGGCGGTGGCTTTGGAAAAAGGCTATTTCGAGGACGAAGGGCTATCCGTGCAGCTGGAAGCGCAAGCCAACTGGAAAGTATTGTTAGATCGCGTCGTCAGCGGCGAATTGGATGGTGCGCACATGTTGGCGACGCTGCCTTTTGGTACGGCTATCGGTTATGGCACTAAGGCCGATATTATCAGCGCCTTTACCCTGACCTTAAACGGCGATGCGATTACCGTATCCAACGAGGTTTGGAAACAAATGAAGCCGCAAATTCCGGTTAAAGACGGCAAGCTGGTGCATCCGATCAAAGCCGATACCTTAAAACCGGTACTGGAAAAGTACAAAAGCGCGGGAAAGCCCTTCAACATGGCGATGACTTTCCCGGTCGGCACGCACAATATGAAGCTGCGTTACTGGTTGGCGGCTGGCGGCATCAAGCCAGGATTTTACGCGCCGCCTGAAGATACGTCCGGCCAGATTGACGCCGAAGC
>JANYKK010000374.1 GCA_025361585.1 Methylobacter sp.
CGACCGTGATTCTTAATTCTCTCAAACTTTTAGCTAGGCTTTTCGCCAGTTTCGTCTTGCCGGAACCCGGCAGACCCATTACCAATATCTTCACGTTTTTAATTCTCCGAGTATTTTATTTATAGGGGCTTTCCAATCCCCGAATGTTTCTTGCCGGTACAGCTTTACGTTTCGATACCAGATCGACCCGTCTTTCCCATCCGCCCATAAGTAATACGGGAGTATTGGGGCGATAATCCAAGTCTCTTTCCCCATCGCTGCTGCAAGATGCGCGACCGAAGTACAGGATGTGATCACCAAATCGAGGCTCTCAATTACTGCTTTCGTATCAAGCCATGTATCAAGGCAAGGACGCTGTACGTGCGGCGGAATTATATCCGTATTCGTATCTCGTTGCAGGCTAACTAATTCGCCCGGAAGATTAAATAGCGGCGTGGGGTCAAAGGTGCGGTGTTGTTCATGCTCAAACTCAGGATTCCCCGCCCAGCGTAAGCCCGTTCGTCCCGTATGCCGTATCTTCGTCCTGCACGGGATGTAGGGCGCGGAGTTAACTTCCCTGAAGCTTAAATACCCCGACATTCCTAAGACGTGAAAGTGGTGGTATACGCCTCCGGCTGCCCTGGATTCTACTACGGCGGATACCCCCTCTGCTTGTAATAGTAGAGGCGCTAATTCTGGAGCGCAAGCCAATACGCACCGCCCACCACGACCTACTATATCCCTCGCCCACCGAGCGGAATGAATCTGATCCCCCAGACCGCCTTCGCAGACTAAGAGGACTGTTTTACCGTTCAATACCTGCCCTTCATACTTAGGCATAGCTGAAGGATTCGGATTCCCAAATACTCCCTCCGCTCGCCCTCTATCCAGAAGTTCGAACCCCTGCGCCATCCGCCCATGTCGAAGCGCGTACCATCCCCGATTAAAAGCAGCTCTGTTGTCCGTTGGGCGCAGTTCTTGAATGGCCGCGCATAAAGCCTCTGCCTCTTCGAAATCGCCCCGGAGAGCAGCCTCAACTTGAATATTTAATGGGTCGGTAGGGAGTTCCGGCTCATCTTTCCAAAAGGCGGGAATCTGGAACCGGTAATGGTACTCCCCGAGTATTTTTGCAGCGTCGGTATCGCTCCGTTGTAATTCCCGGCCAACGGTGTGCAGCCCCGGAATTCCCCAAGCGTTTTCATCGTCTTCTTCTACGGAGGCTCCGTCGATGGCGAAGAAGTCGTGCCCAAAGTGTTGTAGCCCCCAGAAGGCTTCGATCTTTGCTATTTCTGCCCTGGGGTTTTCCATTAATTCGTCGTAGTCGATGAAGAGAATATTCTCAGGATTCTGCAAATATCCTTCCTGCAAGGATATATAACCGCTTCGTAGGTGCTGAATCAGGGGGCCGTGGAAGAACTCGGATAAGTTATTCGGTTTCGCTATTTTCACAAAAGATGCCGCGCAATCGGCGACGTTTCTGACGCTTGCCACTATCCGAGGAGGGGACTGCAATACCTCGGACATAGTGCTTTGTATTTTTGGCTCCGCCCAACCTCGGGATTTATCGACTACTATCTTCCCGTCGTCCCGTTCGGGGATTAACTTGCGAAGGGTAGAATATAGGTACTCGTTGGTTTGCTTGTTCGCCAAAGTGGTTGGATTATGTTCCCACGCTTGGCAGATCGCGCCGAAGATATCGATTAGCCCGGACGTGGGGGTAACATGAACGTCTGGGCGCTGGTTAAGGAGCGCTGCTAAAACTGTTGATCCGGAACGCGGGAGTCCAGAGAGGAAATACATCACGCTTTTATGCCCAAAGTAACCCCAGAGGCGGCGGAGATATCCGACCACGTTGTTAAGGCTCCGATTTGTACGGGGGAAGAGCGTAGTATCGTATTCCCCTGCCCCAACTCACCGTTATAGTTCGTTCCCCACGCCCAGAGCCCTCCAGTTCTTATGGCTGCTGAATGATATTGTCCCGCCGAAATTTTTGACCAGGTTGTTAATGTGCCTATCTGAATCGGCGAAGACCTGTTTACGGTACCGCCGTTCCCTAATTGTCCCTGATTATTGCCCCCCCACGCCCATAATGAACCGTTCGTCTGTATTGCTAGGGTATGATAACCGCCCGCTGAAACTGAAGCCCAAGTGGTTAACGCCCCCACCTGTACCGGGGAAGATCGGTGCGCAGTGTCCCCCAAACCCAGGGCACCTCCTAAATACGTCGAATTGTTCCTCCCCCAAGCCCACAGAGTACCATCGGCCTTCACCCCCAGAACGTGATACCTTCCAGCGGCTATCGCCGCCCAAGTTGTTAACGCCCCCACTTGTACGGGGGAGGATCGTACCGCCACGTCCCCGAGCCCTAATTGCCCGATCGTGTTCCTCCCCCAAGCCCATAGGGTACCATCCGTTTTTAGCGCGAGTGTATGCTGGAGTCCAGTAACTACGCTAGCCCAGGTTGTTAATGCCCCTACTTGTACGGGGGAGGATCTATCCACCGCATCCCCTAGTCCCAAAGCACCAAAAGCGTTATATCCCCATGTCCACAGAGTGCCATCGGCTTTTATCGCCGCGGTATGCACTCCGCCCGCCGAAACTGAAGCCCAAGTATTTAGCGCCCCTATCTGTACCGGCGATGAAAAATTGGTGATATTGCCCGTACCTAATTTACCGGAACTATTGGATCCCATCGCCCATAAGGTGCCATCAGTCTTTATCCCAACCGTGTGAGCAGTTTTGCTGGATACCTTACTCCAAGTAGTTAACGCCCCCACTTGTATGGGGGAGGATCGTGCCGCCACGTCCCCGAGCCCTAATTGCCCCGCTGCGTTATACCCCCACGCCCACAGCGCACGTGTCGGGATTACTGAGCCCAGGAGCAATCTATTCGCCAACATTTTAAGCGTAATCCTTGCCGACCAAGTTTGTTCTCCATGTCGTGCCCGCATCGACGGTATACATCGCCAATACGTTATCGTGGAGAGCAGTGGTGGACGGTGCCCCCACGGTACCTCCCGACCATTTCACGGCGGCGGGGAAGGCCAGTGTCCGGCCTCCTGTAGCGTCCTGCGTCAGAATCAACGTGAAGCTACCCATTTTTCCCGCTGCGGTGGCATTAGTAATTGTGAGCGTTGTGATAT
>JANYKK010000381.1 GCA_025361585.1 Methylobacter sp.
ATTTCTGACCTGGGGTTCGGAACTGATCGTTTTTTTATACCGCTGGCTAATCGCCCGCTTCATGTTTATGGGCGGCGTGGTTAAGCTGGCTGGCGGCGATCCTTCCTGGTCTAATCTGACGGCGCTAAGCCATCATTACCAAACCCAGCCCTTGCCGTCGCCGCTTGCCTTTTACGCCTATTATCTGCCGCAATGGTTTAATGAGTTTTGCGTTGCGGCGGTATTGGTTATCGAACTTATTGTGCCGTTTTTTGTGTTCCTGCCCCGGCGCTTCCGCCTTTTTGCCGCCTGGAGTTTTATCGTTTTGCAAGGCGGCATTATGCTGACCGGCAGTTACAATTTTTTTAATGTGCTGACGATTTTGTTGTGCCTGTTTTTATTCGACGACGAGGATGTTGAGAAAATACTTCCGGCGCGGCTTATTTCGACTATTTGGCAAAAACAATCCAGCCCCGGCCCTGTTGCCAAAGCCGCAGCCAAGTTCTTGGCGGGCCTGGTGCTTTTGGTCTGTGCGCTGCATATCTGGATGTACCATGCCAAGCGTATGCTTGTTGCGCCGTTGAATCATTTGGTGCAACTGACATCGACATTTTCGCTGGTCAACGATTACGGCCCTTTTGCAATCATGACCACGGAGCGTCCTGAGATTATTGTCGAGGGTTCAAACGACGGTAAGAACTGGCAGGCTTATCAGTTCAAATACAAGCCGGGGAATCTTGGCCAACCGCTGAAATGGAACATTCCCCATCAACCGAGGTTGGATTGGCAAATGTGGTTCGCGGCCATGGAGAAACCGGCAGCGGATTCATGGTTCGCCAAGTTTATGGGTAAGCTGAAGGAAGGTTCGCCGCAAGTACTGTCATTGCTGGAGCTTAACCCTTTCCCGGAAAACTCGCCAGTTTATCTGCGCGCTCTGTTATACCGCTATTCTTATACTACCCGAGAGCAACGCGCAGCCACGGGGCACGTCTGGCAGCGTGAATATCTGCGGGTCTATTGGCCGCTGGAAAGTCAGTGTTGTATGAAGCGGAGTTGAATCCGACATTCAATCGCGTAGGATTAGGTGTTAGTACTGATTGCCCTATTGACTCAGGTCTTATATCGTTTAATTAAAGGCATCGTCGAATTGACGTAAATTCAACCTGCGTCTGTCGGCGATTGTACAGGGATGTTTGAAGGAGCCTGAAAGCATTTATGTAGCCGTGTATAGCCCTCATCTTAAATCGAGTACCTGATTATGCGAGTCATTATTACTGGACTGTCTATTATATTTTTTACCTTATCGGCAATTATCACGATTAAGGCACAGGGGCTCCCGGTTCAGAAAACGCCGTATCAGGACAACCTGGAAGAGATAACCTCTGAATCAAGCAATATCATAAAAAAATTGGCCGAAGATCAGGAGGCGAACAGGGTCATTGTTGCAGACTTACAGGCGACTATTATTCAGCTTGAGGATAAACTCAAAACAAAAGAACAAGTCCCAGGAAGCATTAAACCTCCAGATGTCGGAAATAATACGCCACGAATCCTGGCGGTCTTTGACGGAGAGACGTTTCGCCCTGGGAAGATTGCTGTAAATGAGGTTGCTTTATCTACGATTGAGGGTTTTGTCGATGAAATATCCGCAGCTCAAGGCAGTCGCGTCATTATAGAAGGCCATACCGACAATATCCCGACCGGTAAGCTGAACGTTGACAATATGGTTCTGTCATTACGCAGGGCAAAAGCCATCGCGAATATATTGATTTCTAATGGTATCTCGCCTGACCGGATATCCGTAGCCGGCTATGGCGACACCCAGCCGATAGATTCCAACGACACAGAAGAGGGCCGGGCAAAAAACCGCAGGGTTGAGGTAAAGCTTGGGCCTAAAGAAGGACAGAATTAATGGACATGTACACAAAACACTTTAACCTCAAGTTACTCCCATTCGAGAATGTACCGGATCCGCTGTTTTTTTACGACTATGGCGACCATGCCTTGATACGGAAACAGATATCCGGGTCTTTACAAAGCGGTCGGGGTTTAATCGTTGTCATCGGGCCGATAGGCTCCGGCAAGACGACCCTCAGCCAAATGATAAAATTCGATTTCCCCGGAAATATCAAATTAATATGGATGGGCGAACCGCCTGCAAACAGCACTAATCTCTATTTATTCCTCGCCCAGGAACTCGGATTAAAACCGTCATCGACAGAGAAGACCTTTGTTATGAGGGATGTCAGAAATGTGCTTTTAAAGCTCAATTCCGAAGGTAAGAAGTGCCTAATCATCATGGATGAGTCGCATCTGATGTCAGACGATGTTATCAACGGCATCCGTTTGCTGAACAATCTTGAAGAAGGATCAATCAAGCTCATCCAGATGCTGCTCCTCGGTCAGGAAGAATTAATGGAAATCATAAACAGGCCTGAGATGGAGCCCTTTAAACAGCGCATCGCTACACTCGAAGTTCTGGGAAAGATGAATGTCGATACAATGCGCAACTATGTTTCGCATCGCATTCAGGTAGCAGGTGGTACCCCGGCTCTCATTTCCGATACGGGGTGGGAGGCGCTATCCATTGCATTTGGTGCCGGTGGGACGCCGCGTACTATCAATTCATTGTGTGACAGGTCATTCAATGTTGCTTTCGAACGGGAAAAACCGGTTGTTGATGCGCTGGACATCTATGAAGCAACGCAGAGAATGGGATTGGTAACCGATGTCTTTCATTATATTTGCCTGCTAAATACCAGAGAAAGAGAAAAGGAAAGGGAGAGGGAAATAAAAAACCAGGCATCGCAGCCAGCAGCAGATAAACCTGTTCCGAAAATTGTGGAACAACCCTCACCGTCTATTCCCAGGGAAGCAGAACAGAGCAGCAGGGAGACGATAAGCGAAATTCCTGATATTCCCGAAATAAGGATGGGCGTAGCCGAGTTGTCCACGGCAGATCAAAACGGCTTAAAAGTGCCTGTTGCATTGCTGTTATCATCAATACTTGCACTTACGGCAAGCGTTTTATTCTTTTGTCATCGAACCGATTCCACAGGATTTCTGAGCTGTATGACGGACTTATTCAACGCTCTGTGAGGCTTTTTAATTTATCAAGAGAGGCTGCTCCGTTAGCGAGCTGCGTTTCCAGCAATTGAATCGCCCTTGCTACTCCGTCGTTACCTTGCATGGCTAGGCTTGCCTGCTTGGCGTTGTCTTGCATAGCTTTTGAATCCAGCACGGTTCGTATACCCTCGGCTAAGGCGATCGCAGTTACGTTTTTGGCGGGCAAGGGTTTGCCAGCCAAACCCAGTGATTGCAGTTGCCTACCCCAGAATAACTGCTCATCCATAAACGGCACCACCACGGATGGGCAGCCTGACCGGGTTGCTGCATGGGTGGTGCCTGCGCCGCCGTGATGAACAATCACCGCGCAATGCTTGAACAGAGGCTGATGCGGATGCCTGCCGATAAAATAGACCTGATCGGTTTGGCTGTCCGCAGCATAACGCGATGAGCTGGTCTGGATGATGGCCCGGCAACCGGCCAAAGCCACTGCCTCCAAAAACAGCGCCATGCTCCAGTCGGGCACCGCCTGTTGCAAGCTGCCGAACGTCATGTACACCGGCGCTTCGCCATGATCGAGAAACTCGGCCAGCGCGTCTGGCATCGTCCAGTGTTGGGCATCTTCGGTTAAATTCAAAAAGCCGCAGACTTGGTGTTGCGCTTGCCAGTGCTTACTTGAACGGCAAAACAACGGATCGACCGCGACCAAATCGAGTTGTTGCGAAGTCAGCAGTTCAGTCAGCATATTAGCTGGCGGCGTTTGTCCTGCTTCCAGCCATAAACGGCTCAACGGTTTTTTCAGTACCCAATTGAACACGGCATCTACCAGCCTCCAGCTCAATGGATTGATAGCACGACCTAAATCAGGAAATCTAAACGGCGGGGATACTGGATCGGGTATCGCAACATGGCAAAAAGTCACGCTGAAAAACGGCTTTTGCTGTTGCAGCGCGGCCAGTTTTAGCGGGTAGAGGAAATGATGTCCGATCACAAAATCGTTATCGGCAGCCAATTGAAGCGCCGCCTGATACACGACTTGCTCGTAAGGGAAGAAAGCAGCATCCAGCAAGGCTTGCAGCCATTGCAGGGTATTCATCCTGAACGAGCGCTGGGCAAAATCCTGCATATCGAAATCGACATGCTCCGGCACTTGCCGGTAGTTTATCCCCAGTTGTTCGCAGACCCCTTGATAGCTGTGGTTGTCGATGCTGCTCACTACCAGCGTTACGCGGTGACCCGCTTTTTGCAGGCCATCGGCCAAGGCCAGCATCGGGCGAATATCGCCGTTGGAACCCCAGGTTTGTATGCCGATTTTCATCAGGTATTGGATTTATGGTGTGGTTGATAAAGTGAAGACAGTACAAATTCTTCAAGACCTAAGACGTGCCAGAATACCAAGAATCGTCAATAACGCAATGGGGTCGGTTTCGGGCTTTTGTTCCTCCCGCTTACGGTGTTATAGTCAGAAAAAATTCACGGGGCATTCAATCATGATCGGATTTATTCTTTGCAGCATTACACTTGCGGTTCTGGTGCAGAATCATAACGATTTTTTAAAACTACTTGCCACGCCCGTGGCTCTGGGTATCGGCTTGACGATCATGGCTGCCAGCCTGCTGGCCGGGTATTTGAAAAAAGCCCCCACCATGATCTGGCACGACGGCTTTGCAAGCAGCTGCCTGTTGGTCTGGTATGCCTACTGGCAGCCTCAGTTCGGGGGCGACGCGCCGATGTTCTTTTTCTTTCCGTTGTATTTCGCGCTGTTAACCTCGATCGTAACGCTGACCCTGATCAACAAAAGCGAATATTTCGACCTGGAATCTATCGTGCATCTGCGTTTTTTGGAAAAACATGTGCGCTTCAACATCAGCGTGTTGGTGGGGTTTGTGCTGATCAGTCTGCTGATCACCCGCCATTACGCACTTTACCCGATAGCGATGACTTTTTTCATCATGCGTCATACGATGATCGTCTGTCTTGAAATTATCGACAGTTGATTTTCTGGCTACCGCAACGGCAGGCGAACTTCGTTGAATTCGGCTGCCGTATTCTGGGAGTGGTTAAGGGGATACCTGATTACCCATAAAGAACAGCCAATGTTACAAAAATGTCTATACTGACAGTATCACCATATGAATGGGATAACGTCATGAAAAACAAAGTTCAATTTCAAAAAGGCTATAGCCTGAGCGAGTTCATGAAGAATT
>JANYKK010000393.1 GCA_025361585.1 Methylobacter sp.
CGGCGTTGCGATGCGGATGGCGTTGACCTTAACCGCAATAGCGTCGATTTTTCCAGACCGTTGCCGGAAAACAAAGACTATGAGTTGATCAAAGATACGTTGTATTTAGCGGATGCCGCTCAAAGGCAAATAGACCTTGCCGAGTTTGAACAGCAATATGGCCGCGTAGCGCTGGAAAAAGCGATCAGCGCCGGACAATACAGTGACCCGTCCGGGCCTTTTTACGGCGGCAAAGCACCCGCGCACGGCAGCTTGGTCTGCGAAGATTTGATGCGACGATACGGCTTACAAGACCGGGATTTAGCCGTCGTCGACCTGCACACCGGTCTTGGTTCTTACGGCTATGGCGAAATTATTTGCGACCACCAGCCGGACAGCACCGGAACGCGCGTTGCGCAAAACTGGTACGGCGATTCGGTCGCATTGCCGTTGCTGGGCACATCCACTTCGGTGCCGAAAACCGGACTGCTGGATTATGCTTGGCACGCGATCATGAACGAACGCAGTTGTTATGTCACTCTGGAATTCGGCACGTTCAGCACCGACCAATTGTTTGAAATCCTGTTGCGCGATCATCAGTTGTGGGCGCAATCCGGCAACGAGCAAGCCCGCCTGGAACACAGCAAAATCATGCGTCGACATTTTTGCCCAAGCGATCGGGCGTGGCAGGAAATGGTATTGTTCCGCGCCAGACAAGTGATTGCCCAAGGACTCTCGGGGGTATCGTCTTGAGTATTTTAATTCGCCCCGCCCTGTTAGCCGATCTCGATCAGCTGGTTCAGCTTGAAAAAACCTGTTTCGACACCGACCAATTAAGTCGGCGCAGTTTCAAACACTGGATCACTACGGAACATCGCGCCCTGCTGGTTGCAGAGCAAGAAAAAGTAATCCTGGGGTACGTGCTGATTATTTACCACCCCGGCACCCGTCTTGCTCGTGTCTATTCGCTGGCCGTTGCGCCTAATCAACGAGGCTCGGGTATCGCCAAATTGCTGATGGCGGCTGGCGAGCAGGCCGCCAACGAGGCAGGCAGATTGCATCTGAGGCTTGAAGTCAGCGTCGATAACTCGGCGGCGATCAAGCTTTACGAATCGCTGGGCTACCAGAAATTCGGCATCTACCGCGATTATTATGAAGACCACAAAGACGCGTTGCGCTACCAGAAACGCATCCGCCGTTATCGCGATACCCTGCAACACCGCTCGGTACACTGGCTGAGGCAAAACACGCCGTTTACCTGCGGCCCCGCATCGCTGATGATGGCGATGCACGGCTTAAACAGGGCCTATCAACCATCCAAGGAAGAAGAGATCAACCTGTGGCGCGAAGCCACAACCATCTTCATGACCTCGGGACATGGCGGCTGCCACCCGATAGGTCTGGCGCTGGCGGCCAAGCGGCGGCAATTTACCGTTGAAGTCTGGATCAACCAGACCGGTACGCTGTTTATCGACGGCGTACGGGATGAGAAAAAAAAGCAGGTCGTGGAACTGGTCGATAACTGCTTCAAACGCGAGGCGCAAGAGCAAGGCATCAAACTGCATCACGCCAATATCAGCCAGAACGACCTGATCAGCGCGTTCAAGTCCGGGGCGATACCGTTGATCCTGATCAGCACTTTCCGTATGGACAGAAAAAAAGCCCCGCACTGGGTGGTGATGAGCGGCTTCGACGACGATTGCCTGTATATGCACGACCCTGACCCGGAAGAAGGGCGCCAAAGCGAACTCGATTGCCAGTTTATTCCTATCGCCTGCGAGGACTTCGAAAAAATGTCCAGTTTCGGCAAGAACCGGCTCAGGACGGCGGTGATTATTTGGCCGGGACAGGATGCAATCAGACGGCCCAATCGGGGTGCATGAGAATGAAACAAATGCGCCATGCTTAAAACATAAATCATTCCGGCTTGTGTTATTGAACCGCTTCAACGATAATAGCCGTCCTTTAGCCAGTACGGCTGATGTTTTAATGGTGACCGTGTCGGTCCTCCCGCAACGATACGCTGTAAACCCCGCCAGGCCCGGAAGGGAGCAACGGTAGCAGCAGATTCGTGTGCCGGGATGTGGCTGGCATGGTCGCCGCCCAAACACTACTTACCTTTCGAGCCTGCCATGAATTATCAGGTTCTCGCCAGAAAATGGCGTCCCCATAATTTTACAGAAGTTGTCGGACAAGAGCATGTCGTCAAATCGTTAATGAACGCTTTGCAACATGACCGGCTCCATCACGCCTATTTATTTACCGGGACGCGCGGCGTAGGCAAAACCACCATAGCCCGGATTTTAGCCAAAGCCATCAATTGCGAAAACCTTCGGGATTTTAATCCCTGCGGCGAATGCAGCGTGTGCCGCGATCTGGATGAAGGACACTTCCTGGATTTGATCGAGGTCGATGCGGCATCGCGCACCAAAGTCGAAGACACCCGCGACCTGCTCGACAACGCGCAATACGCGCCCAATCATGGCCGCTATAAAGTCTACTTGATCGACGAAGTGCACATGCTGTCCGGGCACAGTTTCAATGCCCTGCTAAAAACGTTGGAAGAGCCGCCTGCGCATGTCAAGTTCCTGCTGGCCACCACCGATCCCCATAAAATCCCCGTTACTGTGCTATCTCGCTGTTTGCAGTTTAATCTCAAACGCTTGCTGCCCGGCCAGATTTTTTCCCAGATGGAATTTATCCTCCGACAGGAACACATTGAGGCCGAGTCCGGTGCGTTAAAATTATTATCCCGCGCCGCCGACGGCAGTATGCGCGACGGCTTAAGCCTGCTCGATCAAGCCATCGTTTACGGCAACGGCAAGGTCGTCACGGAAGACGTCAATGCGATGCTGGGCACCGTGGCGCAACAACCCGTCGAAGACATATTGACGGCTCTGGCCGAAGGCGATGCGGCGGCGATACTCGACAAAATAAACGAGATAGCCAACTTGACGCCGGACTTTAGCGATGTGCTGCAACAGATTTTGCAAGTCCTGCACCGCATTGCCTTGCTGCAACAAATACCTAACGCTATCGACCATGATTTCGATGTGGACATGATTGCGGCTTTGGCGACCAAATTCTCCCCCGAAGATGTGCAGCTTTATTACCAGATAGGCTTGGTAGGGCAACGCGACCTGGACTTGGCACCCGACCCGCGTAGCGGTTTTGAAATGGTCATGTTGCGCATGCTGACTTTCAGGCCGGTTGGCGCAGCATCTAATCCTGCTAAACCTGCTCAGCTTTGCCAACCCATTAGCAAACCTCAAGCGCAGCCTGCTTTTAATCCAGCTCCGCCAGATTATAAGCCGACAATATCGGAACAACCTGCTGTCGTCGCCGAAAAAAGCCCTCCTGAAACTGTTGTGCAAAACCACGATAGCAATTGGATGGAAATGGTTGCCGCCATGAAGATCAGCGGTTTAACCCGTGAGCTGGCCCATAATTGCGTACTGGAAAATATTGACGATACCGTCTGCACCTTGATTCTGGATCCTGGGCATAAACAACTGCGCAGCACCCGCACCGAAGAAAATCTGCAAAAGGCATTGCAGACTTATCGCAAAACGCCTTTAAAGCTGGTCATTACCACCGAAAAAACCACGGTTGCCACACCCGCCGTACAATTGACAAAAGCGCGCGAGGACAAACAGCAGGCGGCGGTAGATGCGATCAATTCAGACGAAAATGTCCAGTCCCTAAAAGAACACTTGGGTGCCAGGGTCATGCCCGGCACTACAGAACCCGTATAATAACCGTAGGGGCGACCGGTCGGTCGCCCTCGCACCAGAACGCCCGGCACGACAAAGCCGGTAAAACAATCAAGCGGAGAAAAACATGAAAAACGCACTCGGCAACATCATGCAGCAAGCCCAGAAAATGCAGGAAGACTTCAAGAAAGCGCAGGAAGAACTAAACGCCATGCAAGTCATGGGCGAGTCCGGCGGCGGTCTGGTGACTATTTTGATGACCGGCAAACGCGAAGCCAGAAAAGTCACCATCGACCCTTCCCTGCTGGGCGACGACAAGGATATGCTGGAAGATCTAGTTGCAGCGGCCATCAACGATGCGGTCAACAAAGTCGCAAAAATGAAAAAAGGAAAAATGGCGGATGTCACATCAGGACTGCCTTTGCCTCCCGGATTCCAGCTGCCATTCTAATATGCATAGAAAAGGCTTATTAGGGCAGTTAATCCAGAATTTGTGCTGTCTGCCCGGCGTCGGCCCAAAGACCGCCCAACGCATGGCGTTTCATCTGCTCCAGCGCGACCGCAACGGCGCCAATATGCTGGCCCAAACGCTGCTCAGAGCCATCGAAGAAATGGGTCATTGCAAACAATGCCGCACCTTAACCGAAGGTGATACATGCGAAATCTGCGCCGATAGTTCAAGAGACGATTCCATCATCTGCATCGTGGAAAGCCCCGCCGATGTCTGGATTGTCGATCAGGCCACGGCATTCAAAGGCCGCTATTTCGTCCTGCATGGCCGCTTATCGCCGCTGGACGGCATCGGCCCGGACGAACTCGGCCTGGATCAGCTGGAGCAACAGCTGACGACAGGCCATATCAAGGAACTGATCCTGGCGACCAACTCCACGGTTGAAGGCGAAGCGACGGCCTATTTCATCGGCGAACTGGCTAGAAAAAATCAGGTGGCCGCCAGCCGTATCGCCCACGGCGTACCGATGGGCGGCGAGCTGGAATTCACCGACAGCGGCACGTTGTCGCATGCGTTTAATGGCCGCGTGGGGATGTAAAAGCCACCTCCATTAACTTGTTCTTGCTTCGTTAAGCGTGGAAGCTACTGACAACTGGAGTGCGGACTGAGCTTGCAAGCGCAGGCACCCAAAGCAGGCACTTTACAATTACATGAATGCAGGAGCAATTAATTACCGAGGCGAGTCTTACCACCCCACCCTCGCTACCATGTTTTACTTTCACTGCTCAACAATGGCCTAGCCTTAAAAACCAAGTAATTACCCTCCAAAACCCAGAGCCGATATTTCAAACCAGCCTACTCATTTCACCCCCCTTTTTTACTTATAAATTAATCTCATAGCAAAATCGCAAAAACAAGCGCGTAATTTATTGCTAGAGACTCCCTAAAGTTTTTATCCTTTCTGCCGCTTACAATCAGTGGTTGATGACGAACAATAACTTCAATAACTAAGACCCGTCACCATACCGGCTTGCAAATTCGCCCTAATGCATACTAAAAAGCAAACGTAGTGCTGCACTGGCGGCTTAACCAAGGGTATAGAAGTTGGCGCAAGTTGCTTTAACGGGTTCAATATCAAGACCATGCTGTCTCGTAGATGTTCTCACTCACAGTGGGATAACGCTTCGAACTACAGGCGACAACAATCAGAGCCTGAAAACCGGATGGATAACGGAATTATTCCGCCCCTATTCATTGATAAACGATGGACGAGCCTTACCAGACGCTTTATCAGACGGGAATTACCAACAGCATCAAACTGGTTCCAACAGAGGGGAGTCACTATGTTTTGCTTTATTCCGGGTACCGATCAGGTACCCAATATAATTGGCGGCATCTCGCTATGATCCTCATCGCTATCCATGACCACAATGCGTATCTGTTCGAAGACATCCCTTCCAACCTGCAACTGACTGACTTTACCGCTACAACGGTACTCAACAGTGAAAACCTGAGTGCTTGGCTGGCAACACACGGGGTCGAAATGCCTGCACTGCCCTTGCCGGTTTCCACCTGATGACCAAGACTGCCGCTGCGCCGCAGTGGATCTGGTCCACCTACGAGCAGACCGACAACGTCACAGCGATCCACAAGACGGTGAAGCCGCTCAACAACCCAGACTGCTCGGCTAGTCAGTGTCCGCCCAACAAGCAGACGCCCGACGGTGTGCCCACCCAACTCACTCGCGTGATTCCGATTCCCGCACAGAACCCGAACTGCACACTACTTAATGCGGCGGTGGACAACATCGTACAGCTTAATAGCGATGTGCAGAAATCTCTGGCCCAGACAGGATCGCCACTGTCCAACTATGGCTTGGTTAATACCCAGTGGCCAATGCATAATCCGAAGAAAACGACCAAGACCGACTTTCAGGTGTTCCCCTCGCTGCTGGGTAACACCACGATGGAGAGTTTCTCGCAGGATACCTCCACCTGCATGGGTTGCCACGTCATGTCGCGCACCCTGAATCCCGACCATTATGTGAGCGGCGATTTCAGCTTCACCCTCAACAATGCCGAGCCGCGTCCCAAGGGGGCCACCTGCGTTGGTGTCGAGGCATCCGAATCGTGCAACGACAAGTTACTCAACCCGCCGCCGAAGCTGCCGCCTAACAGCGAGATATGGATAGATCCCAAGGTGCAGCACGGCTACGCCGTCGCGACCCAAACCTACGAAGTGGTCGGCTCCCAAAATGTCGGCAACAAATTACATTGCCATGGACTTTATACAAACCCTGCCCCTGACTTAAGCAATGCCAGCCTTTTACTTGATGGCGAAGAAGCGTATATTCAAAGTCCAGCAGCTCGAACCTCCCTCCCCCCCAAAAAATGGTAAATTAAAGAATATGACTGATTGTTTATTTTGCAAAATGGTTGCCGGTGTTATCAAACCGGATGTGGTTTTTGAAGATGAAAATATCCTGGCTTTCAGGGACATTAATCCTCAGGCTCCGGTGCATATCCTGATTATCCCCAAGCGCCACATCGCAACCGTGAATGACCTGGACGACAGCCTGCTGTCAGGCCAGCTATTACAAACGGCGGCAAAACTGGCTAAACAAGAAGGCATCGCTGAGGCGGGCTATAGAACCGTGTTTAACTGTAACCCAAAAGGCGGACAGGAAGTATATCACCTACACTTGCATCTTTTGGGCGGTCGGCAAATGACTTGGCCTCCAGGTTAAGTAAATCAAAAAATTGGCCGGTAATTTTAAAATGAACGTCAAAGCGCACTTTATATGTTTCATTGCGTTATGCTGCCCGCTTGCAGCGTCCGCCCTGGATGAAAACACGGCTATCAAAGCTACTCCATTGCTTAAAACAACCACCAGTTGGGATGGCAAACCGATCATCTATCCCAAAGGGCAAGGCGAAGTCACCGCCCTAATCGTTGAAATTGCGCCGGAGGGCGAGACCGGATGGCACGAACATCCCATACCTTCGATTGGTTACATCATGGAAAGCGAAATGCTTGCCACAGGCAAAACTAAAATACTGCATCCGGGCGACGTTTTGCCCGAGTCTGTCGGCGTACTCCACAATGGCCGCAATATAGGCGAAGAGCCGGTCAAAATCCTTGTATTTTACATGGGAGAAGTCGGCGCGAAACTTAGCGTTGCGCACCCGGAATTTACTCCTCAGCCAACGCCCGATTCGGAAAAGTAATGACGCGAGCCTACACACCGCAGTGGCATTATAGGTTTTCAGTTCCCAACAATACCTGAGCCAAATAGCCCCCTTTATCAGTCAATTGCCGACATTGCTGAGAGTTGATTTTCTGCGCAAACTCAATGCTATGTTTCCTTTATGCAAAATTCAGGAGGATAATACGCGCCATGAAAATATCGGAAGAATTGCTCCCCTTCTTGAAACCCGAAACAGAGAAAATGGAAACAATAAGTTTTGCAAAAGTCTTTTCCCGTCAAGTCATCCTATACACTCTTTTGCTAAGTGCGGCCTCCCCTTCTGTATCAGCAGACGCCATAGCGGCACCTGCTGCCGACAAATTCGATCCTATTCCGATCCATTCCATTTATCCGCCGGTCAAGCAACAGGGGGCGGCAGATCAAGCCTTGGCTAGCGGCCATGTGGTAAACGGCCAGTACGCGACGGCCGTGACGGCCGACAAGCCGTGGCGTATTGCTTTCTTGTTTCCGCATATGAAAGATCCTTACTGGGTCGGCTGTAGTTACGGCGTGATTAGCGAAGCCAAACGCCTAGGCGTCGCAGTGGACATCTTTCCGGCAGATGGATATAACGACTTGATAGGCCAGTTGCGCAAAATGGACGAAGCCATTGCGGCAAAATACGACGCCATCGTCATTTCACCGCTCAGCCTAACGGCCAACAATCCCTCGATAGCCAAAGCCCGCGCACTGGGCATCCCGGTCTTCGAATTGGCGAACGACAGCACCAGCGACGACTTGACGATCAAGGTGACGACCTCGCTAAAAGGCATGGGCATCGAAGCCACACAATGGGTGATCCACGATGCGCAGCAACGAGGCTTGAAGTCAATCAATATCGCGCTGTTGCCCGGCCCTTCTGATGCAGGCTGGGTCAAGGGCGAAGTCGAGGGTACCCGCGAAGCGGCACATAAAGCAGCCATCAAGGTCAATATTGTCGACATCAAATACGGCGACAGCGACCGGATCGAGCAGTCGCAATTAGCGGCGCAATTGCTCGCCGAGCACGGCAAAAAACTCGACTATGTGCTTGGCTGTACCGGCTGTGCGCCAGCTGCGATATTGCCGATCAAAGAGGCCGGACTCAGCGGAAAAATCAGGATTGTCTCCTATGACCTGACTCGCGAGATTGCCGATTTTATCCGCAAGGGCGAAATTTTTGCCTCCGCCGACACCAAAGGCGTCAGTCAGGCACGGGTGACCCTCAATGCTGCGGTAAACTTTCTGGAAGGAAGAACCAAGAAACTGCCTCATACTATTTTAGTAAAACTTGGATTAGTCGATCAGCACAACTACGCGGCCTACCCGTTCGACAC
>JANYKK010000394.1 GCA_025361585.1 Methylobacter sp.
ATGTCATGTTGTTGCCCTCAATTAGATGATATGACACTGTCGCCGTCTGCCTCCAGCAAATGTTGGGGCTGACGACTGAATGTGTAAGCTTGAGTTAATTTAGACTATCAATTCTAAGTCGAACTGGAGGTTAGCTTTCCGTCAGAACCCGGTTTGTTGCCGGTACCGCGCAGGCGTACCAGTTTCTGCAAAAGGTCGAACCAAAATGGCGCTCCGAACAGCGTAGCCGATGCGGTCACTAGCCAGCCTGTTGATTGAGAAAAATTTATCGCACTGGCTGCGCTGCTGAGCGTTGTGCCGTCTGTCCAGCCGATAGGTAAGGACATGAGCATTTCCCATGGAATGTCTTTCGAAGAAGCGGGCGGAGTGATCCCGGCTGTAATTGAGGGATGTTGCCAAAGCGTGGCGAACAGGTGAAAGCTATCGATGTTGAAGAGGGCGGCAATAACCAAGGCGATGATGAAGCAGCAAAGCTGGGAGCGGCGCTTATAGCTGCCTGATAGCCTATCCATGCTGGAGTCAAACCATGTTGCCAACTCGGCATGAACACTTTCAATCTTTCCCGAGGCTCGTGCGTAAATGCCTTGCAGCAGTTGTTTTATCTGGGGATCGGGGATTGCGTTGATGTCCGCGCCCAGCTGAATGAAATCGCCGGTTTTGGTCTGTATGCTGTCGATAAGTGCGATGGCAAAATGCTGGGAATCGATATAAGAAGGTTTGTTGCTGAGCGCTTTTTCATCTGTCGCAGTTCCCGAATCATGAGGACTCACTAAGCCGTGGTTGTATAAATTGAGCGCAAGTCCAGTAAACGTTGGGTCGTTGAGCAGCGTTTTGACGCCCGTTAACAACGATTTGGATCGTAGTTTAAGGGCTGAGGCAATGGCCTCGTTGATGGAACTGACAATTAACGCGACGGAAGCGTAACAAAAAACTAGGCCGATTGCGACTTCCAGAGTAGTACTATTTAACATGCTTTCTCCCTTTTTATTATTTCCAGGAACTTCGCCCGAGGTTTGGTTATGGTTTTGAATTTTACGTTAAACGATTTAGCTACGGCGTCATTGTGGCGCAAAAGGCCGTCAATGTATGTAAGCCAAAGCTGATTTTGCAGCCCTAATTCTGAACGTATCGGGATTCGCCAGGCTGTTGTGATCGGAGCACTCCTAAATTCCGTTTCTCCTGAGATAGTCGAAGCTCGGGGGATGTAATCTTTCGCTTATTGCGGGGAGTCTCACCCACATCCGTTCCTCGGCAACTGCTCCTGCGTCGCCTAAAGCGCCTACTTTTGGTGCTCTACCTTCTGCATAACCCACAGGGATGTGGAGAATGCAGAGAAATGACAGGATCATTTCCTGTCCATGCAGTCGTACTCACGCCCCTTACCTACATCCATTTAGGCATAATCCCGCTCGCCAAACAATGCGGTGCCGATTCTGACGATGGTCGATCCTTCAGCTATCGCGGCGTTTAAATCCCCGGTCATGCCGAACGAAAAGGTGTCAAGCCTAGGCTGCTTAAGCTTTGCCACAGCTTGATACAATGTTTTGTATGGCTGGCGTTGCTGCTCAAAATCGTCCTGCGGGGCGGGAATGGCCATGACGCCGCGCAGTTTCAAGTTGGGCAGCTTGGCGACTTGCTCGCACAATTGCGGCAATTCGGCCAGGGCAATGCCGGACTTGCTCGGTTCGTCACTGATATTGACTTGCAGGCAAATATTGAGCGGCGGCAAATGGGCCGGGCGCTGTTCGCTCAAACGGTTGGCTATTTTTAAGTTATCCACGCTATGCACCCAGTCAAAATACGTCGCCAGCGCTTTTGTTTTATTGGATTGTATCGGGCCGATAAAGTGCCAGGTAATATCATAAGCGCCCAGTTCCTGTTGCTTTCTCAAGGCTTCCTGCAAATAATTTTCGCCGAAATGGCGCTGCCCGGCTTGATAGGCGGCGGCAATATCTTCGGCAGGCTTGGTTTTGCTGACCGCCAGTAACAGCACCGAACCGGGCTGACGGTTGCAGACTAGTTCTGCCTCGCTGATTTGCTTGCGTATTTGTTTGAATCGTTCAGTGATGGTTGTTGTCATGAGTTGTCCGTTGTCAGTCAGTTGTCGGTTATTAAACAACACAACCATTAAAAATTAACACAACAAATCACATTCAAAAAATAAAAATATGAACTATGGTATAAGGAGTTTTTAATTTTATCGTCAAGAGGATGTTATGGATATTGCCGAATTACTAACCTTTTCAACTAAGAGCAAGGCGTCGGATTTACATTTGTCGGCGGGGCTTCCGCCCATGATCAGGGTTGACGGGGATATTCGGCGAATCAATATCCCCCCCTTAGATCATAAAGAGGTGCATGCGCTGATTTATGACATTATGAATGACAAGCAGCGCAAAGATTATGAGGAATTTTTGGAAACCGATTTTTCGTTTGAACTGCCCGGCGTTGCCCGCTTTCGTGTTAACGCATTTAATCAGGAGCGTGGCGCTGCCGCAGTATTCAGGACGATTCCATCCGTCATATTAAGTCTGGACGAGTTAAAGGCTCCCAAGTTTTTTGAGGAATTATGCCAAAAACCGCGCGGCCTTGTTCTGGTGACCGGCCCGACCGGTTCTGGTAAGTCAACGACGCTGGCGGCGATGATTAATCATATCAACACCAACGATTATGCGCACATATTGACCGTGGAAGACCCTATCGAGTTTGTCCATACCAGCCAGAAATCGTTGATTAACCAACGGGAAATCAAACGCGATACCCATGGTTTTAATGAAGCGTTGCGTTCAGCACTGCGGGAAGATCCCGATATTATCCTGGTCGGCGAAATGCGCGACCTGGAAACCATCCGGCTGGCGATGACGGCAGCGGAAACCGGTCACCTTGTGTTCGGCACCTTGCATACCACTTCGGCCGCTAAAACCATCGACCGTATTATCGACGTATTTCCTGCTGCGGAAAAAGACATGATCCGGGCCATGCTTTCCGAATCGTTGCAAGCGGTTATTTCGCAAACCCTGCTGAAGAAAATAGGCGGCGGCCGAGTTGCCGCGCATGAGATCATGGTGGGTACGGCGGCTATCAGGAACCTGATCCGTGAAGCCAAAGTGGCGCAAATGTATTCGGCGATTCAAACCGGACGCAAAGACGGCATGCAGACGCTGGATCAGAATATGAAAGAGCTGGTCGATAAGGGCATGATTACCGCAAAAATGGCTATGGATAAAGCGGTTAATAAGGATATGTTCCGTTGATAAGCTATGCTTTAAAATGGGTCGAATTGACTAACAACTGATAGAATTACCCTTATTTGACTCCAGCGAGAACCTATGACCGCCCCACAAGCTCTATACCAATCAACACTATCGTCTTTAAAGCTTCGCGCTCGCGGCAAAGTGCGGGATATTTACGACATTGATGACAAACACATGCTGATTGTGACCACCGACCGACTGTCTGCATTCGACGTGATTTTGCCTGACCCTATTCCTGGCAAGGGTCGTGTTTTAACCAACGTGTCCAATTTCTGGTTTGAAAAAATGAAGCACGTGATGCCCAATCACCTGTCCGACATTCCGCTGGAACAAGTGGTTCCAGATCCTGCCGAACGCACGCAGATTGAAGGCCGCGCTATCGTCGTCAAGTTGTTAAAACCGTTGCCGGTCGAAGCCATCGTGCGTGGTTATTTGATCGGCTCCGGCTGGAAGGATTACCAAAAATCCGGCGCAGTCTGCGGTATTAAACTGCCTGAAGGTTTGCAGCAGGCACAGCAATTGCCTGAACCGATTTATACGCCCTCTACAAAAGCCGAAGTGGATCAGCATGACGAGAATGTCTCTTTTGAAAAAACCGTCGAGTTGATGGGGCAGGATTTGGCGGAAAAAGTCCGCGACGCCAGCCTAAAACTGTACAAGGAAGCCGCCGCTTACGCCAAAGAGCGGGGCATTATTATTGCCGATACCAAATTTGAATTCGGCGTCGACGATAACGGTGTTTTATATCTGATCGATGAGGCTTTAACCCCCGATTCATCAAGATTCTGGCCTGCCGATCAATATCAGGTCGGCATCAGCCCGCCCAGTTTCGACAAGCAATATATCCGTGATTACCTGGAAACGCTGGACTGGGATAAAACCGCGCCGGGGCCGCATTTACCCGCCGATGTAGCAGAATACTGCGCGGCAAAATACCGCGAAGCGGAAGTCAGGTTAACGCAAGATTAATTTTATCTAGAAAAATTATTTCGTCCACGAAAAACACAAAAAGCACGAAAACATTCAAGACTTGCAAAGCGTAGGCTGGAATAAGCCTACCCAAGCCTGTCCTGACTTGTCGAAGGGCATTATACACAAGCAAGCATGTCCCAGAGTCGTCATGTCGGCAGGAATGCTGGTATCCAGTGTCATGGACGGTAACTTGGCGGCTATGCAGGGTTTGATTGAGGCTGAGCGTCAAAAAGTTTGACAATAATATCAATTAAAAAGATAATACACGGCTTAATTAACTTACACCAAGAATCGAGACACTATGGCTAATACAGCACAAGCTAAAAAGCGCGCGCGACAAGCGGAAAAAAGCCGTATTCGCAACGCAGGACAACGTAGCAACTTACGCACTTTCATCAAAAAAATCATTGCCGCAGTTAAACTTGGCGATAAAGAAAAAGCGCAAGCCGCCTATAACACTGCTGTTCCAATTATCGATTCCGCAGTTACCAAAGGCATTATTCACAAGAATAAAGCCGCACGCGGTAAAAGCAGATTGAATGCAAAAGTAAAAGCTATCGCTTAATAGCTTTAGCATCAAGCAATAAAAAAGGCCGGACTCTTTGAGTTGCGGCCTTTTTTATTGCCTGATGATTTAATTGGCTCGCCTAAATCACCACCAGATTATCTCGATGGATCAACTCAGAATCGTCGAAGTAACCGAGGATGCTTTCAAATTCAGAACTGCTCTTGCCCGCGATTAACTGGGTGTCGGCATTGCCGTAATTAATCAGCCCTCGTGCAATTTCCAAGCCGGTTTCATCCATACATGAAACCAACTCGCCCCGCTCAAACCTGCCTGATGCGGATTTTACGCCGACAGCCAACAGGCTTTTGCCCTCGTTTTGCAGCATTCTGACCGCACCCGTATCCAAAACCAGCTGCCCCTTGATCTGCAACTGCCCGGCAAGCCAGCGTTTTCTGGCTGCCAGCGGCTCGATGTCCGGCAATAGATGTGTACCCAAATCCGCTCCCGTAATGACGGCGGCAATCACATTATCGACAGCGCCTGCAGCTATGATTGTGGCAGCGCCGGATCTGGATGCCAGCCGCGCCGCCCGCACTTTGGTGCACATGCCGCCCCGACCCAAGCCGCTACGGCTGTCGCCAGCCATAATGTCCAGCCGGTCATCGTTAACACTGATTTCGGAAATCAGTTGCGCATCGGGATTTAAGCCGGGATCGGCCGTAAACAAGCCCTGCTGATCGGTCAAGATAATCAGCAGATCGGCTTCGACCAGATTGGCTACCAATGCCGCCAAGGTATCGTTATCGCCAAAGCGGATTTCTTCGGTCGCCACGGCGTCATTTTCATTAATAATAGGCACTACGCCAAACTTGAGCAGAGTCAGCAACGTGCTTCTGGCGTTTAAATAGCGCGGCCTGTCGGACAAATCGTCATGCGTTAACAGCACTTGCGCCGCATGCAGGCGATGCTGCTGAAAACTGTCGTCAAAAACGCGCACCAAGCCCATTTGACCGACAGACGCAGCTGCCTGCAATTCATGCAATGTCTTGGGCCGCACCCTCATGCCCAAACGGCACATCCCCTCTGCGACAGCACCTGAAGAAACCAGGACCACGTCGATAGATTGCCGTCTTAAGCCAGCCATCTGCTCAACCCAGGCGGCGATAGCGGCCTTATCAAGCCCCATTCCGCCCTTAGTCAATAATGAGCTGCCAATTTTAACGACAACCCGCTTAACGTTGGCGAAATCAGTCCTGCTCACTTTTTTCCTGCCTTTGCTGTTCCAAAAAATTCATAATCGCAAACATCAGCTCTCTCGTACCGCTGCCGTTAATTGCCGAAATTTTAAACACCGACCCCGTCCATTTCAGCTCATCAACAATCGCTTGGCAACGCTGATCGGCTTCATCAGCAGGCAGGCGGTCGATCTTGTTCAGTACCAGCCAGCGCGGTTTGGCGGCCAGCTCATCGCTCCATTTTTCAACTTCGTGAATAATTTTTTTGGCTGCCTGTACCGGCGACTCCGCACTTTCGTATGGCTCGACATCAATCACATGCAGCAACAAACCCGTGCGCAGCAAATGCTTCAGGAATTGCAGGCCAAGACCCGCGCCTTCCGCCGCACCCTCAATCACGCCAGGAATATCGGCAATAACGAAGCTACGCAAATCATCGACACTGACCACGCCCAAATTGGGGTGCAAGGTTGTAAAGGGGTAGTCGGCAACCTTGGGCGTTGCTGCCGATACCGAGCGAATCAGGCTGGATTTCCCGGCATTGGGCATGCCCAGCAAACCGACATCGGCAATCAGCGTCAGCTCCAAATTAAGTCGGCGGTGCTCGCCTTCGCTGCCTTTGCTGGCTTTTTGCGGCGCCCGGTTAACGCTGCTTTTAAAGCGGGTATTACCTAGCCCATGAAAACCGCCTTGGGCAACCAGCAACGTCTGGCCGATTTGGGTTAAATCGCCGATGACCTCGCCCGTTTCCGCATCGGAAACCAGTGTTCCGAGCGGTACCGGCACATAGCAATCGTCGCCTTTCCGGCCTGTGCAGTTGCGGCTCATGCCGTTTTGTCCGCGTTGCGCTCTATGCACGGCATGGTATCTAAAATCCACCAGCGTATTAACGTTCTCTGCTGCGATCAGGTAAACGCTGCCGCCGTCGCCGCCGTCGCCGCCGTCTGGCCCGCCCATAGGGATGTATTTCTCGCGCCGAAAGCCGATAGTACCATTGCCGCCATCGCCCGCCTCTACGCGAACTTCTGCCTCGTCAACAAATCTCATAAATCACATGCCGCCAAACTTCAAGCTCAACCGATAAAAACAAAAAAAGCCCCGCCATAACAACGGCGGAGCTTTTTTAAAGTTGCCGGACTATACCGCCCGACCCAACCGTTCCGCCATACTATAGGGCGATACAGTCGTATTTCTTACGCAGCAACAATACTGATAAATTTGCGGTTATGAGGCCCTTTGACCTGAAAAACCACTTTGCCATCAGCCGTTGCAAACAATGTATGATCTTTTCCGCAACCTACGTTATCACCTGCGTGAAACTGGGTTCCACGTTGACGAACGATGATATTGCCTGCCGCTACGCTCTCGCCGCCGTAACGCTTAACACCTAATCTTTTCGCATTAGAGTCGCGTCCGTTACGGGTACTACCACCAGCTTTCTTATGAGCCATCTGTAACTCCTAATATCTTAAGCAGAAATGCCAGTGATCTGGACTTCTGTATAGTACTGACGATGCCCCATTTGTTTCATATGGTGCTTGCGTCTTCTGAATTTAATGATTTTGACTTTTTTATGTCTGCCTTGAGACAGGACAGTCGCTGTAACTTTGCCGCCTTCGATAAAAGGCATGCCGACTTTAACCGCATCGTCTGACTGAATCATCAGTACTTTATCGAATTCAATGCTGTCGCCTTCGCCTAGCTCCAGTTTTTCTATTTTTAAGTAAGTACCTTCTTCTACGCGGTACTGTTTACCACCTGTTTGAATTACCGCATACATCGGCGCAAGCTCCATCAAGCATTAATCTGTTTAAAGTGAACAAAAAATTATATTTTTAAATCAAGGCTAAGTCAATCTAAATTAAATGGACACCCTAAATATCTTAGCAAAATAGCTCGAATAAGCTATCGTCGCCAACCTACCCAATCAATAGCATGGGCGATTAACGTTTTATTAAGTTATAATAGTTTAGCAGACTTTGATTTTCATAGCTATCATCCTGAAACGTAACCCAAACATATACACGCAGCACACCCTAATGGCATCGCATTTACAATCTCCCGCTCCCGCCCCCATTGATTTTGATTCAATCAAGCAATTAACCACCGCTGAAGCAAAAGCCGTCGATCAGCTTATTATCAACGAGCTAAGTTCCGACGTTATCCTGATCAACCAGATGGGCCGCTATATAGTCGGCAGCGGCGGCAAACGCTTACGTCCGATGCTGTTGTTGCTGGCGGCCAAAGCGCTGGGAGGGGCCAACGATAACCACCTGCTGCTGGCTGCGGTGATTGAATTTATCCACACCGCCACGTTGCTGCATGACGATGTGGTTGACGACTCCGACCTTCGGCGCGGCAAAGAATCCGCCAATGCGGTCTGGGGTAATGCAGCTAGCGTATTGGTAGGTGATTACCTTTATTCCAGTGCGTTTGAAATGATGGTGCGCACCGGTAATATGCGGGTCATGGAAATCCTGTCGAAAACCACCACCGCCATTGCCGAAGGCGAGGTGTTGCAACTGTTAAACTGCAACAACCCCGAGACCACCGAACAGAAATACCTTGAAGTTATTGCCCGGAAAACTGCTATTTTATTCAGCGCAGCGACCAAGTTAGCTGCCGTTATTGCCGACGCATCGGCTGAAACCGAACAAGGCCTGGCATTATACGGTCAACATCTGGGCGTTGCTTTTCAACTGATTGATGACGCGCTCGATTACAAAGCCAGCACAGACGAGTTAGGAAAGAATCTCGGTGACGACCTTGCCGAAGGCAAGCCGACCTTGCCGCTGATTTATGCGATACAAAACAGCAACGAAAGTGAAGCCAAAATCATTATCGATGCAATCAAAAATGGCGACCGCGATGCCTTCAACGAAGTTTACGCCATCGTGAAAAGCACTAAATCCATTGAGTACACAGAACAACGCGCCGACGAGGAAGCCCAAAAAGCGATCAGCGCATTAAGTGTGCTGCCTGACTCTGAATACAAGCAAGCATTAATCTTATTGGCGAAATTTTCCGTCCAGCGTAATTACTAAAGCTTGTTGGATTAACCCTTAAGCAGCGCATTATAAGCATGCGCTTTTTCAAGTAGCAGATTGTATTTGAGCTCAACCTTGTCCATAGCCTCAGTTAAAAACTGCGTGACCTCGGCATCTTCAATACCTTCCGCTGCCGACAGCATATAAGATTCCAGTTCGCTAACCGCATCGGCATCGACAATCTCATCAAGCAGCGTTGCAGCCTCGGTAGCGCTAAGCGCCTTAACCAGCTTAGTGGCGGCCAAACCCTGTTGCAACAGTTGCTGCAACTCATCAACCGCTTGCGCCATCTCCTGAGCTTTCTCATTAATCGCTTGAAAGAGCGTTAAATTTTCGGTGAACTCAAGAAACTCGTTCACTGCTTTTTTAAGCTCATACAAGCGCAGCTCGTGTTTTGCCTTAATTGTCTGCCGCATAGTTATTCCAATCCACCAAAAAACGCATCAATTATAATTCAGATTTGGATTTTTCGAACGATTCGGCGCTGTTGATTTTGAACGAAATACTTGAAACTTGCGTTAAGCAAGTCAAATTGATCAGCTGGACTACAAAGAACTCGTTTTTAAGCAGCACACAGGATCGCTTGCCAAAGATTACACCCAAAAGTAACTTATTGCAGCTCCCGATGCCGGACTATTACATTCAAAAACGGGCCTTTAAACTGTTTAGCGAGTGAGTCAACCAGATAAACCGAGCGATGCTGGCCGCCGGTGCAGCCTATCGCTACAGTCAAATAACTACGTCCTTCGTCCTCAAACCGGGGAATCCAGCGCTCAAGAAAACTGGTCACATCCTTAAAAAGCTCAGCCACCAGCTCTTGTTCTTTAAGAAAATCGATGACCGGCTGGTCTTTCCCGGTTAATCCCCGCAATTCCGGTATCCAAAAGGGATTGGGAAGGCTACGGGCATCAAACAAGAAATCCGCATCCAGCGGAACGCCATGCTTGAATCCGAACGATTGAAACTGCAAGGAAATATGCTTGGCATTCCTTTCGCCGATCTGATCCCTGATAAGTTCGCGCAGCTGATGGTAATGCGTCCGACTGGTATCAATGACCACGCTGGCATGCCTGGCAATTGGCGTCAGCATTTCCTTTTCAATTTTCAACGCCTCTCTTAACGGTACATTTAAATCCGTCAACGGATGTCGCCGCCGGGTTTCGCTGTAGCGTTTCAACAAGGTACTTTCTTCAGCCTGCATGAAGATGATTTCGCAATCGATCTGTTTGTTGCGGATCAGCTCCAGGCTTTCGGAAAAATTGACTAGGCTTTCGCTCTGATTTCTGGCGTCAATACCTATCGCCGTTTTGGCATAGGTAAGCTTATCGACCAGCATGACGTGGTTGATAAAGTCTTCTAGCAAGGTGACGGGGAGATTGTCGATACAGTAATAGCCGCAATCTTCCAAAGTATCCAGCGCGATACTTTTACCCGAACCGGAAAGGCCGCTGACGATTAATAGTTTCATGAAATCAGGTTCAAGGCAAAAGGTTCAAAAAACCTTTCACCTTGAACCTTTTGCCTATTTATCTATGTTGCGCAGTTTTTTCTTTATGCTTGGTAATTTGACGATCCAATTTATCGACCATATGATCGATAGCCACATACATATCTTCCTGATGATCTTCGGCAAACAGTTTAGCGCCGCTCAATTGCAACGTTGCCTCAGCCTTTTGAACTAACTTTTCCACGCTTAAAATGACGTGCACATCGGTAACATTATCAAAATGACGCGCTAATTTTTCAAATTTTGAATCGATGTGCGCTTTTAATGCATCCGTTACTTCAAGATGATGGCCTGTTACGATAACTTGCATGTGATTAACTCCTTTATAATGGTGAATGATTTTTACGGTGCAGGCTGCGCTATAAAATGCGCTTGCGCTGACTTGATGATGAAATGAGCATCGCTTCACGATACTTGGCAATTGTCCTTCTAGCAACATTGATGCCCTTTTCTTTTAATAGCTCGGCTATTTTACTATCACTTAGCGGTTTTGCCAGATTTTCATTGCTGATTAGCTCTTTAATAAACGCCCTGATGGCCGTCGATGAACATTCTCCCCCTCCTTCCGTTGAAACATGGCTGGAAAAAAAATACTTGAACTCGACGATACCGTTAGGGGTATGCATGTATTTTTGCGTGGTCACCCTGGAGATGGTCGACTCGTGCAATTCCAGCTCTTCAGCAATATCCCGCAACACCATGGACTTCATCGCAATAGAACCGTGCTCAAGAAAGCCGGTCTGCTTTTCCACGATGCAACGGGCGACGCGCAATAAGGTGTCGTTACGACTCTGGAGGCTTTTGATAAACCACCTGGCTTCCTGCAAATGATCCTTCATGCAGGTATTGTCCTTGCTGTTATCCGCCCTTTTTATCATGCCCGAATAAAAGGGATTGATACGTAATTTGGGCGCTATATCGGGATTCAGATTGACTTGCCATTTATCGTTCCGTTTGACCACGTAGACATCGGGAATCACATATTCGGAATCCGATTCCTGTATCTGCGCACCCGGCTTGGGGTCTAAGGTTCTGATTAATGCCACCACCTCACTCAGCTGACTCTCGGTTACACCCAGCTTGCGCATCAGTTTCGACTGCTCATGGGTCGCCAGCAAATCCAGATAGCGGGTCACCAGAACCAAAGCTTCCTCTTTGAAAGGCGTATTTTCCGGCAACTGCTGTATTTGTAATCTCAAGCAATCTTTTAAATCAATCGCGGCAACCCCGACCGGATCAAAATTTTGCACCCTGTGCAGCACTGCGTTCACTTCATCGAAATCCAGATCGTCTAACTGGCTTTGCAAACCTTGATGAATTTCTTCGGGGCTGCTGATCAGGTAACCGTCGTCATTAATCGAATCAATGATAGCCATAGCAATAGCATGATCCCGCTCTGAAAACGAGGTCAGCTCCACTTGCCATAGCAAATGATCCAACAAGGTTGAGGACTTGCTGCGTTGCGTTTCGAATTCAACCGTCTCGGCGGAACTCCCCCCCGACTCCATCGCGTATTCATACACATCATCCCAGGAGGAATCGATGGGCAACTCATCCGGTATATCTGTTTGCGAGCCTTGGCTGGTCAGCAAATCCGCATTATCGATTTTTCTCTCGGGCGTTATTTCGGCTTCCTGAACGGCGCTCTCTTCCTCATTGACTTCCAGCATCATATTGGACTCAAGCGCCTGTTGAATCTCCTGCTGCAACTCTAATGTCGACATCTGCAACAACTTGATCGCCTGCTGCAATTGCGGCGTCATTGACAGCTGTTGACCCAGTCGAAGATTTAAGGATTGTTTCATTTCAGGTTAAAGATACAAAATTAAAGATGCAAGGCTAAAGGCTAAAGTTACTGCCTAAATAAACTTTACGCACTTCCTCATTGGCAACGATTTGTTCCGCCCCGCCTTCTGCAATCACTCTGCCGTCGTTAAGTATATACGCACGGTCGCAAATGCCTAGTGTTTCCCTGACATTATGTTCGGTAATCAATACGCCTATGCCGCGATCTTTCAAATGTTCTATGGTTTTTTTTATATCATCCACCGATATCGGGTCAACCCCGGCAAAAGGTTCGTCCAATAATATAAATTGAGGGTTGGTCGCCAATGCTCGGGCAATTTCGACCCGCCGCCGCTCACCACCCGACAGACCCAAGGCAATTTGGTCACGCAAATGCAGGATATGGAACTCCTGCAATAATTCCTCAATCGCCAATTCCGCCTGACCTTCGGTTAAATCATTACGAATTTGCAATACTGCGCGTAAATTATCAGCCACACTCAGCTTACGAAAAACCGAAGGCTCCTGAGGCAAGTAGCCTATCCCTAACTGCGCCCTCAAATGCATCGGATGATGGGTAATGTCTTGTGAGTCCAGAGTAATCTCGCCTTCATCGGCTTTAATCAAGCCTACCATCATATAAAAGCTGGTAGTTTTTCCTGCACCGTTAGGGCCTAATAATCCGACGACTTCTCCGGTATCAACATGCAATGAAACGCCATTAACCACATTGCGTTTATTGTAGTTTTTAATCAGCTGTTTTGCGGCTAGTCTGGTCATAATTTGGAAACGGGATCAAGGTTGTACACAGCTAAAAGCTAAAGACATATCGTTTAGTATTTTTCGCCTAATCATTTAGTCGGTTGTTCTAACTCTGGCGGTTGTTCTTTGGCTTTGGACTCATCTTTAACTTTCGGCTGCTCTTTATCTTTAGCGCTATCCTTAGCTTTCGACTCTTCTTTATCTTTCGGTTGCAATACGACATGGACGCGTTTGCTGGCCGACTCTTTTTCTCCCGCTTTAACCAGCGAGGTTTTCAGGTCGTATTCGATAACGTCACTGGTATAAGCACCGCTGCCTTCCCAGACGGTGGCTTTATCAATCAGAATCAACAAATCTTTTTTAGGATAATACTCGCCTGTTAACGCTTCGCCGGTTATATCCTTGTCGCCCTCGTGAGGCGTTTGCTTAAACTTTGCCTTATTACCGGTAAACACCATTTTGTCGGCTTCGCCGTCGATAAAATAAACCACCAGTTTATCCGAGCCTACCTTGATACTTCCCTGAATCGAGACCACATTACCTGTATAAGTGCTGATAGCCTTCACATCGTCATATGTCGCCCTATCCGAATCGATAATGATCGGCTGATCGCCGTCGCTTTCCAACGCGGAAACACCCGCACTATAAAGCGCCAATAACAGCAAACAACAGCCACTCCCGCGTAACGCAAAGCTGCGAGTTTTTTTATTTTGTTTCATAGTTACCCTTTACATTAGAGAGCAATTCCAGATGGATCGGATCCGCAAATGTTATCTTCATACCGACTCCCGTCGTCCAGCTTGGCAAACTGATCAGCTCCGCCCAGGCATCCGTTTCTGCATAACTGATTTCCGGCTTTACCTTTAAATTGAACGTATAGATTTTAAGCTCCCTGACACCTTCAGCAGCAGCCCTGTCAACATAGACTTGGCCGGTTAACAATAAATCTTTGCCGTCGGCAGACAAAACACCGGTTTCTGATTTGATTATCCACGGCGGCGTTTCCTCGTTGTAAAAATACATCACCGGGTTGGCTAAATGCGTGATGCTATCATCGCTGTAATGAATCATATCATCAGCAATCAATTTGCTTTTTGGCC
>JANYKK010000045.1 GCA_025361585.1 Methylobacter sp.
CTGGAAAATGACTGCTTAAGGGGAATGTTGAATCCTGTAGATGCATCGCGTAGGTTGGGCAACATCTTTTCGTTGCCCAACATTTTGGTATCCGGTGGAGGAATGTGCATGGTCAAATCCGAAATCTGCCGCCATATTGAATCATCGTAATGTTGGGCATAAAAAACATGCCCAACCTACAGAACTCATTCATAGTTTGGCTACTTGCTGAAATTCTTCACTCACGGCAACTATTCTGACTAATTTCTCCGATGGCATTATTTTTATATACACCTCGCCATCTATCGGAAATGTGTGAGCCAAACCACCACTCTCCAAAGGCTCTGAAATAACTACCATTTCCATCTGTTTCATTTTTTGATAAAGGTCATACTCAAGTCGGTTTCCAGCGCGATCAAACAAGGATGGAGTTCCGTCTTCTGCATGAAAACTAAACCCTTCACCTTCTTGTAGCATTAGAAATTCCTTCATTTCTCGCTCATTTGAAAAGTAGTACTGAAATCGTAGTTCAGGCGGCGCATAAATTTCCGACAGGAGTTGTTCAGGGTATACCTTACGGAATATTTTTCTGTCTATATCATTAACACCAAACACCATTAACTCACTTGGGTAAGACTTATGCGAAAGCGTTACACCAACTGAAAACATACCGTGAAGATGAACAAAGCAAAGAAGTCCCTCACTGATTGAGCTGGTAAGCACTAGAAAATGTCTCTTGCTATCCAGATCAAGATAATCTGACATTGAGGCAAATAGCTCATGTTCAAAGCCACTACCAATATTTACATGGCTTTCCGCTGCATCGTATTCTGCGTTTTTCAATATTTTTGCGATTTCTCGGGACGACTCATCGGCAAAGTACTCGGGCAACGAATCTACAGCAAACTCATATGCTATTTTCAAAAGACCTATTTTGAATTCCTTTAGATCAATTGAAAGCTTTAAGTGGATACTTGGTTGATGAATGCTTACAAAACTCTTCTCTGCCTTTTGCAGTTCCTCAATAGGAACCTGGAGCTTCTTAGATATTTTCTTTAATATTCCATCAAATTCATGTTCATCAGTTGCGTCTAACGTGACGCTAACCGTTATACTTCCATTTTTGTCGGAGTTCTCGGCATATGTGACACTTGGGATTTTGTATGGTGTAGGTTTGCCATCTTCGTTCAATCGCAACTGGACTTTACTGTTTTCATCACCTTCCATCTGATGCGTACCTGAAAAAGGGTTAGGAAGTTTCTTCGACTTGCCTTTGAGGCCAAGCAGATACCGTTGAAATTCAGAAAAGCTATGGTTTACAAGTTTAGAATCCACAAACGAACCGAGGTCTGAATTGCATTGAGTGCAGACACTGTAGATATGGTAATACCCGCCCAGCGCATCAGGTATTACATGCTCATCAGAAAAAGAAGTCTTTTCCTCCCTACAAATAATGCATTCCGCCATTTATGAACCTCTTGAGCATATTAACGTAATATACAGCTGCCCGTAGGACGCAATAGCAGCTTTATCGCGTATTGCGCCGAATGATAACCGGCGCATACGCTGCACTCCCAAACTGTGCTCTGACCGCCAATCCCAGCTTCGAAACTAGCGAACGTGTCGCACCGGCCCTGGATACTTCGCCACCAAAGCATCCGCAGTTAGTAAGGTAATTCCCTCAACGGTCGCCTGCGCAACAAGGATGCGGTCGAATGGGTCTTTATGAATGGGTGGCAAGCTGTCGATAAAAACGGTGTGTTCACTGGTAATTGCCAACTCCTGATAACCGTTGTCCAGTAGCCCACGGCGTAGCACTCTTGCATCCACTTGAAAATCGGAACGCCCAAGGCCGCGTTTGATGACTATTTCCCAAATACTGGCCGCACTGAAAAGCAATTCGTTCAGCTCGTCTTCCAGCAGTGGCCGTGCCGCTACTGGAATGCGTTCAGGCGAACCGGCAGCCCATAACAACAAGTGGGTATCTAGTAACAGCTTCATTCTTCGCCACTAAAAAGCTGCTCGATTTCTTTGCTGCCCATGCGGTCGAAATCGTCAGGAACGGTAATCTGCCCGGCCATAAAACCCAGTCTTCTCACTTGTCCTGACAATGGCGCATCCAGCCGGGTCACTTTAACTAGCGGCTTCCCTGCCTTGGCGATTATGAAGGAATCGCCCTTTACCGCTTGCTCTATCAACCGCGACAACTGGGTTTTGGCTTCGTGGATATTGATTGTCTGCATGGCAAACCTCTTTGAATCAAGTTTAGTTAGTTTAGTCTACCACATAAGGTGCATAAGCGAGAGCAAACACATTTTGTGTCGCCGACATAAGCATGATTGATCGTTGAGCTTTACCCTTTTCTGTCCGGCAACTGACTATCAATTTCCGCCAACACGTTCGCCAATAAGTCCTTCTGCCCGGTCTGGAAGTTTGCCGCATCGGTTTCCCGGCGCAGCCAGGTAAACTGGCGCTTGGCCAGTTGCCGGGTGGCGACAATGGCTTTTTCGGTCATGGTTTCAAGATCGTATTCGCCTTGCAGGTACGACCAAGCCTGCCGGTAACCGACGGCCCGGATCGAGGGCATTTTTTCGGTCAGATCGCCGCGTTGATAAAGCGCCGTCACTTCGTCGATAAAGCCCTGCTCCAGCATTTGTTTAAAGCGCCGGGCGATGATGTCGTGCAGGATGGCCCGGTCTTGCGGGGCGATGACCAGTTTTATTCTTTGATAGGGGATGTCTTGCGCCTGGGCTTCGGTGAAAAAAGACGTTAACGGTTTGCCGCTGATTTCGTAGACTTCCAGCGCACGTTGGACGCGCTGCGGGTCGTTGGGGTGGATTCTCGCCGCCGCTACGGGATCGATCTCGGCTAGTCGGCTGTGCAGGGCTTCTTTGCCCAGTTGCTCCAAGTCTTGGTCGAGTTTAGCCCGGATGTCCGGGTCGGCTTCGGGCAGTACCGCAAGGCCGCTATTCAGCACGTTAAAATACAGCATGGTGCCGCCAACCAGTATCGGGATTTTGCCGCGCCGGGTTATATCGTCCATTAACTCCAGCGCCTGTTTCCTGAACTGGCCGGTGGAGTAAGATTCGGCGGGGTCGAGTATGTCGATCAAGTGATGCGGGATGCCGCCTCTTTCATCCAGCGTGGGTTTGGCGGTGCCGATGTCCATGCCTTTAAACACCAGCGCTGAATCGACACTGATGATTTCGCCGTTAAGCGCCTGGGCGAGTTGCACGGATAGCGCGGTTTTCCCTGAGGCGGTTGGGCCCATCAGGAAAATGGCGGGGGGATTGGGTTGAGTTTTCATGATTTGGGCTGATTGGGTGTGGGCGACCGGCCGGATCGCCCCTACGGTATATGAATTTATTGGCCGCGCAAAAAGAATTTATCAAGGTCATGAGTCGATAATTCCACCCAAGTCGGTCTGCCGTGATTGCATTGGCCTATTCTTTCGGTTTGTTCCATGTCCCGCAGCAGGGCGTTCATTTCATCGACGGTCAGACGCCGGTGTGCACGTACGGAGCCGTGACAGGCTGCCTTGGCTAAGATTTCGTTGGACTTTTCCTGTATCCGTTGGCTCATGCCGTGCTCGGTCAGGTCGGCCAAGACGTCGCGAATCAGGGTTTCCATGTCGGCATTACCCAATAACACAGGGATTGAGCGCAGTACGATAGTTTCCGGGCCGGAACGGTTGAGTTCAAAGCCCATGGCCTGGAAAAATTCATGCTCGTCTTCGGCCAAATCCGCTTCGGCTGCGCTGACGGTGATCTTGATCGGCAGCAGCAACGGTTGGCTGGGCACCGCACCGTTTTGGCGTTGCTGTTTCAAGCGCTCATAGGTGACCCGTTCGTGCGCGGCATGGGCATCGACCAGGATGATGCCGGTGGGAGTTTCCGACAGGATGTAGATGTTGTGCAGATGCGCGATGGCGTGGCCTAGCGGTCTTGCTTCCACTTGGGTTGCCTCAGTTGCCTGGGGCACCGACTCGGTTTTTGGGTATAGCGAGGCATAGGCTTGGATGGCTTCTTCCACATGCAGCGGCAGCGATGCTTGTTGCGGCGGCCTGTAAGTCGGTTTAGTGTCGAAATGGTGACGGAGTTGCGGCGACGATTCGGGCATTGCTTGTCGGGCTGCGTCCGTCGCATGAATGCTTTCATGCGCCGGACTAACCCGGCCTACATTTTGTTCGATACCCTGCCCCGGCCTTAAATCGGCCAGCGACCGGTGCAGCGCCGAGAACAGGAAATCATGCACCAGCCGCCCTTCCCTGAACCTGACTTCCAGTTTTGCCGGATGGGCATTGACATCGACCAGCGTAGGATCGAGCGACAGGTACAGGACGAAAACCGGATGCCGCCCATGAAACAACACATCCTGATAAGCCTGTTTAACGGCATGGCTTACCAGCTTGTCCCTGACCAGCCTGCCGTTGACGTAGAAAAACTGCATGTCCTGCTGGCTGCGGGAAAAAGTCGGCAACCCGACCCAGCCGGTTAGTTGCAAGCCCGATGCCGCAAAGTCGATTTTGACCGAGTTTTCGATGAAGGCCGAGCCGCAAATACCGGCAATCCGTTGTTCCTGCTCGCTATCCGTTGCCGCCGGTTTCAGGTT
>JANYKK010000046.1 GCA_025361585.1 Methylobacter sp.
CTGGAAAATGACTGCTTAAGGGGAATGTTGAATCCTGTAGATGCATCGCGTAGGTTGGGCAACATCTTTTCGTTGCCCAACATTTTGGTATCCGGTGGAGGAATGTGCATGGTCAAATCCGAAATCTGCCGCCATATTGAAACATCGTAATGTTGGACATAAAAAACAGGCCCGACCAACAGAACTAACGTTTAAATTACCAATCTGCACGGCATTTTACACGGATCAGGTGGAATGATGAGCTAAGCCAGTACGAACAAGATGATCAGCCCATGGAGGTATCTTTGTGAAGAGGATATGAAAGCCTACCGAAAAACTTTCAAAGTTGAAACCGTTTTTTTCGGCAAGAATTGCAAGGCTATGCCTTGAGAATAGACTGATGTGTCCATTTCGAGGAGACGCGTAGCACCAATTTATTCTTTGGTTGGCATGAATATTGTCATCTGACAATAGAGTCGAAAATAAAACAATTCCATCATGGGAAAGCAATGACCGTAAGTTTGACATTAAGCACTGAGGATCAGGCACATGCTCAAAAACTTCAAATGCTGTAATCAGGTCAGCTTTCCCAAGTTGAGCGACGGTAACGTTTTTATCCACAAATGGATCATAGGAAACGGATTGCCAATCAAATATTCTTAACATTTTCGAGAGAAGGCCGTCCCCTCCACCGTAGTCAAGGTGTTTAATAGAATGCGCTCGATCTCCGAACATGGAAATTAAATTAACTGCATTTGCTCTAGGCCTGATATCGATATAGTCCGGATCGACGAGGATATATTCATCGTTATATATCATTTCTTCAAATTTATCTAAATTCCAATTTGCAATTTCCGGGGCAAAACAGAAGCCACAATTGCTACACAGAGCATAGTAAACGGGAATTCCTGAAAGGCTGAGAAATTTTCCTTTTGCCTCCTCACATGATTTATTGAAATCCACAACATCAAGTAGCGAACAAGGTTCATTGCAAACAGCACAAAGTAAATCTTTTCCCATGATGTTGGGCTAACGTAATATATACGATGCCATTTGTCGTATAAAAAACTCAATTTGCCATATATTCTTCATGCAGCCCTCTAATTATTTATTTTTGTTAAATCAATGTTACCGCAACAGAACATGGTGTACAAACAAATACGACACCATCAACCCATATATGGACTCCCCGATTATTGCAAGATAAATTTTCAAAAGAGATCATGATTGCAGCCATATATCCGGTCTCTTGAAAGAGGTTTTATTACCTCAGGACTCCTGATGAATCTATCCGCGCACTTTCGCCTCAAACCAACCTAACGATTTCAAAGAGTCTCTGGGTTAAACGGGTTATGAAAGCACCGGTCTGACCTGTTTTTGCCATCAAATGGTGTTAACTTGCCTTAGCAATTCTGTTTTACTCGGTTTAACTCTTAAAAGTCTGTGGAGGTTTATCCAGGCTTTTTTCGCTGACGAAGAGCCCTTCTTTCTCGCTCGTAGTCAGCGGGCAAAGGGTGGATAACCCGGTTTTTTTCGTACAGTTTTTTAATACGGATTGGGTTCTACCCTTTTCTGTCCGGCAACTGACTATCAATTTCCGCCAGCACTTTTGCTAATAAATCCTTCTGCCCGGTCTGGAAGTTTGCTGCATCGGTTTCCCTGCGCAACCAGGTAAACTGGCGTTTGGCCAGTTGCCGGGTGGCGACGATGGCTTTTTCGGTCATGGTTTCAAGGTCGTATTCGCCTTGCAGGTACGACCAAACCTGCCGGTAACCGACAGCCCGGATCGAGGGCATTTTTTCGCTCAGATCGCCGCGTTGATAAAGCGCCGCCACTTCATCGATAAAGCCCTGCTCCAGCATTTGTTTAAAGCGCCGGGCAATGATGCCGTGCAGGATGGCCCGCTCCTGCGGGGCGATGATCAGTTTTATTTTTCGATAGGGGATGTCTTGCGCCTGTGCTTCGGTGAAAAAAGACGATAGCGGTTTGCCGCTGATTTTGTAGACTTCCAGCGCACGTTGGACGCGCTGCGGGTCGTTGGGGTGGATTCTCGCCGCCGATTCGGGATCGATCTCGGCCAGTCGGCTGTGCAGAGCTTCTTTGCCCAGTTGTTCCAAGTCCCGGTCGAGTTTGGCCCGGATGATCGGATCGGCTTCGGGCAGTACCGCAAGGCCGCTGTTCAGCACGTTGAAATACAGCATGGTACCGCCGACCAGTATCGGGATTTTGCCGCGCCGGGTTATGTCGTCCATCAAGGCCAACGCCTGTTTCCTGAACTGGCCGGTGGAAAAAGATTCTGCGGGGTCGAGTATGTCGATCAAGTGATGCGGGATGCCTCCCCGTTCATCCATCGTGGGTTTGGCGGTGCCGATGTCCATGCCTTTAAACACCAGCGCGGAATCGACGCTGATGATTTCGCCGTTGAGCGTCTGGGCGAGTTGCACGGATAGCGCGGTTTTCCCTGAGGCGGTTGGGCCCATCAGGAAAATGGCGGGAGGGTTGGGTTTATTTTGCATAATTTGGAGGGATTGAGTGCGGGCGACCGGCCGGATCGCCCCTACGGTATATGAATTTACTGCCCGCGCAAAAAGAATTTATCGAGATCATGAGTCGATAATTCCACCCAGGTAGGTCTGCCGTGATTGCACTGCCCTATCCTTTCGGTTTGTTCCATATCCCGCAGCAGGGCGTTCATTTCATCGACGGTCAATCGGCGGTGTGCGCGCACGGAACCATGGCAAGCGGCCTTGGCTAATATTTCATTGGATTTTTCCTGTATCCGCTGACTCATGCCGTGTTCGGTCAGGTCGGCCAGCACGTCGCGAATCAGGGTTTCCATGTCGGCATTGCCCAATAAAATGGGGATTGAGCGCAATACGATGGTTTCCGGGCCGGAACGGTTGATTTCAAAACCCATTGCCTGGAAGAATTCATGCTCGTCTTCGGCCAAGTCCGCTTCGGCTGCGCTGACATTTATTTTAATCGGCAGCAATAAGGGCTGGCTGGGCACTGCGCCGTTTTGGTATTGCTGTTTTAGGCGCTCATAAGTGACCCGTTCGTGCGCGGCATGGGCATCGACTAGGATAATGCCGGTAGGAGTTTCCGACAGGATGTAGATATTGTGCAGATGCGCGATGGCATGGCCTAGCGGTTTTGCTTCCGCTTGGGTCGGTTGCGCCACCATCGGCTCGGGTTTCGGATATAGTGAGGCATAGGCTTGAATGGCCTCTTCTACATGCAACGGTAGCGATGCTTGTTGGGGCGGTCTGTAGGTCGGTTTAGCGTCGAAATGGGGACGGAGTTGTGGCGATGATTCGGGCATTGCTTGTCGGGCTACGTCCGGCGCATGAATGCTTTCATGCGCCGGACTAACCCGGCCTACATTTTGTTCGATACCCTGCCCCGGCCTTAAATCGGCCAGCGACCGGTGCAGCGCCGAGAACAGGAAATCATGCACCAATCGGCCTTCCCTGAACCTGACTTCCAGTTTTGCCGGATGGGCATTGACATCGACCAGCGTAGGATCGAGCGACAGGTACAGGACGAAAACCGGATGCCGCCCATGAAACAACACATCCTGATAAGCCTGCTTGACGGCATGGCTTACCAGCTTGTCCCTGACTAGCCTGCCGTTGACGTAGAAGAACTGCATGTCCTGCTGGCTGCGGGAAAAGGTCGGCAACCCGACCCAGCCGGTTAGTTGCAAGCCCGATGCCGCAAAGTCGATTTTGACCGAGTTTTCGATGAAGGCCGAGCCGCAAATACCGGCAATCCGTTGTTCCTGCTCGCTATCCGTTGCCGCCGGTTTCAGGTTGAGTATTTCCTTTTGATTGTGCGACAGGGTAAAGCCCATATCAAAACGGCTCAGCGCCATGCGTTTGATCAAGGTTTCTATGTGGGCGAATTCGGTTTTTTCGGTTTTTAAAAACTTGCGCCGAGCCGGGGTGTTGTAAAACAGGTCGCGCACATCGACGGTGGTGCCTTGCGGATGCGGGTCGGGTTGCGGATCAAAATTTTGCTCGGTGCCGTCGCCATTGACCTTCCAGGCGCAATCGGCGTCGCTGGTGCGTGAAATCAGCGTGAGTCTTGCAACCGAGCTGATGCTGGGCAAGGCCTCACCGCGAAAGCCCATGCTGACCACCTGTTCCAGGTCTTTCAGGCTGGCGATCTTGCTGGTTGCATGCCGGGACAAGGCTAGCGGCAAGTCTTCTTTGACGATGCCGCAGCCGTTATCCCTGATTTTTATCAGCCGTGCGCCACCCTGCTCGATTTCAATAGTGACTTGGCTGGCTCCCGCATCAAAACAATTTTCAACCAGTTCTTTAACCACGGATGAGGGTCTTTCGACCACTTCGCCTGCGGCAATCTGGTTAACCAGTTGTGTAGGGAGTGAATGGATACGCATCAGCCGACCTAAAGCAAAACGCGTATTTTATATGACTGGGGGGATTATTCACACTGCCTTGTGGAAAGACAGTCATCAGGCTTGAACTTGGAACTTAGAAATCACATATCCAAAGCCGCAACATTGCTTTCCATTGGGGAGGTTTTATTAAAATAGCTGCGTACGCCATTAAAAATGGCCAGCGCTATTTTTGATTGATGCGCGGTATTGACCAATTTAAGCTCTTCCGACGGATTGGAAATAAATGCCGTCTCTACCAGAATAGACGGCACATCGGGCGATTTCAACACCAAAAAACCGGCCTTTTGCACCGAGGCGTAATGCAATTCACCGAGGCTTTCAAAATTTCTCAACACCTTTCTCGCTACATTCACGCTGGCATCTTGGGTCGCGGTCTGCGATAAATCCAGCAATACCGAAGCCAACACATCTTCTTTATCATTCAGACTGACGCCGCCAACCAAATCGGCTGCGTTTTCACTGTCTGCCAGCCAACGCGCGGCCTCGCTGGTTGCGCCTTTATTAGACAAGGTGAACACCGAAGCACCTTTGACGGTTGAATTCTGGAAAGCATCGGCATGGATTGAGATAAATAAATCGGCCTTGGCTTTCCGGGCAATTTGCATTCGTTTTCTAAGATCGACGAAGTAGTCGCCTTTGCGAACCAGAACGGCCTTCATGCCTGGCTGCTTGTTGATTAAATTCGCCAGTTTTTGGGCAATAGCCAGAGTAATTATTTTTTCCTCGGTGCCGTTTCGTCCATGAGCGCCGGGGTCGTCGCCGCCGTGACCTGCATCAACCGCAACAATAACGTCTTTATCTTGTTTGGCAACCTTTGTTGGTACAGTCGGTGTGGATGTACTCGTTTTAACAGCGACCGGTTGCTGCTCTTTAACAGGTCTTTCTACAATTTTTTGGCTCTTCGTCGTTTTGACATCAACCACTTTGTCGGCAGTTGTTTTAGTCGCCGCCCTCTCCTCAACCTTTGCATATTTCTCCGGGGCTTTGCCCAGCAATTCAATAACCAGACGATGCCCATCCATGCTATTGGTTCTTAATGACATACTTTTTGAGCTAATTTCTCTTTTTAAATCGACTACAATTCTTAAATCGTTTTTGTCTTTTTGTGCAACGCGCACTTGGGAAAACAGCGGGTGAGATGCTGGCGGTTGGCTTAACACCTGCTTGATATTGGCATTGCGTATGTCGATCACCAAGCGCGAGGGATTATTCATCAGGAAAACCCGATGTTCAGGCGAGGAGCTCACATCAAACAGCATTTGGTTTTGGTCGGGCGTATTCCAATAACGCAAAGAATTGATATTGACCTGCCCTGCATAACCGGGCACAGCCAATAACTGTAATCCAATAATAAACAAGACCTTCCGGCAACTTCCCATCGACACAACTCACAAAGTGATAATCAGGATTAGATTATAGCAGTATGTAATTGTTTTTCTAGGGTGGTTGTGTAACTTATTTTTAATTATGGGGGGGTATACGCATAACTACTGATCGACCATTTCCTTCCGCAACCAAACTGATGACCCTGTCCGGCTCAGGCAAAAAGCCTTTGCCCATGTCCGGCCACTCAATAAAACACACGCTGTCCTGGTCGAAATAATCGCGTATGCCTATCCATTCCAGCTCTTCGGGATCGGCAACCCGGTACAGGTCGAAATGGAATATCTTGCGCTCGCCTATCGTGTATTCTTCGACCAGCGTATAGGTCGGGCTTTTGACCGCGCCGGTGTAGCCTGCCGCCCTTAGGAACCCACGAACCAGCGTCGTTTTTCCTGCGCCCAGCTCGCCATGCAAAAATATCAGGCATTTTGACGGCAACTCCGCCCAAAGTTTCGCGCCAAACTGCTCGGTCGCTTCGGTATCCTTTAAATAGGTTTTCATTTGGATCACTTCTTATTGATTATAAAAAAATCGATTAAAAACTTATCACCACGAAGACACGAAGAGCACGAAGTTTGATTTCTTCGTGTCTTCGTGGTGAATAAAAAATTTAAATCGCCTATCCCGATTTGATTATGAATACCTTTCAATTTGCCAATTGCCTAAGATAAGGCATTAAATCACTAGCCAGCAGGCCTCTTTCCCCGTCTTTGGCTGCGGCCAAATCGGCTGCCAGACCGTGATTGTGTACGCCTTGCTGCGCCGCATCCTGCAACGATAGGCCTTGAGCCAACAGACCGGCGATCACCCCGGCCAGTACGTCGCCCATGCCGCCGGAGGCCATGCCCGGATTGCCGGTGTTGGAAACGGCAAGCTGTTGTTCGGAGGCGATCACTGTCCCCGCGCCTTTAACAATCGCGATGCCGCCGTATTTGGCTTGGATGGACGAGGCTGCGACAAACCGGTCTTGCTGTATGTCGGCAGTAGCGCAGTTTAGCAACCTAGCCGCTTCGCCGGGATGCGGCGTTAAAACCCAGTTAGATTTTGTTGTAGGTGACTTGGCTAAAAGATTCAAGCCGTCTGCATCAATGACCATCGGTTTTCCCGACGCTATCGCGGCATTAAATAACGCTGTTGCCCAAGCGCTCTGCCCCAAGCCCGGCCCAACCACGACGACACTAGCTTTTGGCAATAAGGCCGAAAGCTGTTCGACCGTTTCCACGCCATGACACATTAATTCCGGCCTGCCCAGATTCATCAGCCCGGAATGCTCAGGCCGTGTCGCTATGCTGACCAACCCCGCACCCACGCGCAAAGCCGCCTCACCCGCCATTCTGGCAGCACCTGAATAACTCAGGTCGCCGCCGACGATCAACACATGTCCGCAGCTGCCTTTATGCGCGCAACGGTCGCGGCGCGGCAATGGCTTTTTGACGACACGCATCGCCGCAGCTTTTATCCCGGCAAATACATCATCCGGCACTCCCAGTTGCGCATAGCAAATCTCGCTGCAATACTCGGCCGCCTGTCCGGTAAACAAACCCTGCTTCAGGCCGATAAAAGTCACCGTGTACTCGGCTTTTACCGCGCAACCCATCGCGTTGCCGGTATCGGCATGCAAACCGGACGGAATATCCACGGCAATGACTGGAGCAGAGTGGGCATTGATGACCTGTATCGCCTCGGCATAAAGCCCGGTAACCGGTCTATCCAGCCCTGTACCCAACAATGCGTCAACCAACACATCGGCATTAACCGCCTGTCCGGCCTGGAACGGCGTAACCTTTCCATTAACTTTTATATATTGCAGGTAGGCGGCCTGCGCATCGCCTTGCAGTTTTTCAGAATCTGAAACCGCATAGACGCAAACCTGCAATCCGGCATCCAATGCCCGTTTGGCAATAATATAGCCATCCCCCGCATTATTGCCGGAGCCGCAAAAAACAGCTATCGACCGGACATCCGGCCACTGCTTTTTGAGCGACGCGAAAACCTCATTCCCTGCCCGGCTCATTAATTCAAAGCCGGGAATGCCGCGTTCCTGTATCGCGATCCG
>JANYKK010000049.1 GCA_025361585.1 Methylobacter sp.
CTCGCGGGCAGTCCAGGTCGGTATCGGGCAGCGATAGGCCGTTTCGGGAGGCAGTTCGGCGCTCCAGTAATAGGTGATGTCCTGGCCGTTATCGAATTCGACCGCGATGCTTAAATAGTCGTGAGTGGGCAGGGTGTCTTCCCGTACAGATGAGGGCAAGACATCCATTTTCCAAGACCAGCGCAAGCGGGTATCCGGTTTAAACGGCAGGGAAACCGGTTTTATTAACAGGCCGGTGTCATTGTGGGTGTGGCAGCAGATTGCCGACTCTTTTGCCGGTGATGCATAGGACTGGTAAATTTCCGCAGGCCCTAAGAACCAAAGATATTCCCAGCCTTCCGGCGTAATGACCGGCGAAACCAGTCGGTCGATTTCCATTGCGATCAGGTTGTTCGCGTCGCCGTTCCCGGCAAGGCATTTTAGGCCATCCAACGTATCGACTTGCCAGCGGATCAGCAGCACGGCAAGACTGCCGGTGACCATGTCGTACACTTCGGCAGGTGTTGCCAGATCGCCGGTTTTGCTGGACCATTCTCCCGGAAAATAACTGGCCAGATAAAGCCGACCCGATTGCGCTACGGTAAAACTATGGCTGTCGCGGGTGCCGCGGAATATCTCGCCGTCCTGGCCGATACGAAACCACAGCTGGAAGTTGGGTTCCAGGGTGATGGGCAGGTCTTTAAATCGGGTTTGCCCGGCTGCGAAAGAGGTAAAGTTATCGCCCGCTTCAACATCAAGGCCGGTATCGAACCAGGGCTTTTGCTCGGAGGGGAGTTCAAAAAAACGGTATTCGTAAATAATGCCTTTTGCCGCATTGCCCAGCAGCTCGATAAAGCGTGACTTGAATTCAACCTAAATCCTGCAAGCTCTAAAAACCAGGCATCAATGCCTGCTTTTTTATGCTCAAATTTTATTTTTTAAATCCGCTGATGCGGTTCTGCCCATGCATTTATGGCATTTGACCCTCTACATATCCGAAATTACAAAAAATTAAGTCGATTTTCTGGTGACAGGCTGAGTCTAATCCTCCTTCCCGAACGAAGGCTAATGACAATCCATTGATTTTGGTGTTTTTATTTATCTATAGGATCACGATCCTAAACCAACGGCCACCCAATCATCCCAAGCCTGAGGGTAAAGATGGTTGTCAGGCGTTTTAACTGTCAACTGCCTGTTCCCTGTTAGCAACTTGCCCGCTACACGAACCAAATAGGTGCGTATGGTTTCGGGTTCCCATTGCCGAAGCGTTTGGCTACCACTCATGATAGCCATCCAGCGCAACGTGTTGTAAGCCAGTACCGCACAATGAAATAAGGCTGCATTAGCCAGGAAATCAGCGGTTCTTATCTTACCCATTCCCATCTGCCCTTTGGATTCTTCGATCCAGGTTTCGCAAGTTGCGCGTTCGCCATATTTTTTATGGCTTTGCCACGGCGTAAGGGATTCAGTCGTGACATAACAGAAATAGTCATAGTCGTATTCGGAGGTTTCCAGTAAATCGGCTTGAGGGCTTTGTTCTTTAAATTGCTTCCTGCGCACCGCAACAAAACGTCGCATCACTGTCCACTCGCCGCAGCGATACTCAAACGCACACTGTTCCCAGTCCGGTTGCCGTGCTATTGCAGTCCACTGTTGCCCCGTTAAAAGCACAATTAAGTTTTTGAGTTTTACCTTGATTAGATAGCCATGCTTATGTGCATCCAGCAAGTCTAATAAGGCTCCGACAAAATAACCGCTATCGGCTCGAATAATAAGCTGCGTTTTGTTAGGTAAATGGGCCAGTAATTGTTTGACGAATTCAACAATGCCATTACTGGTATAGGCACTCCCCGTTCTAAACCAGGCTTGCAGAATTTCTTTACTTCCCGCCCAAAAAGCCAATTGCGGATGATAGGAAAGCGCGCCTTTTTTCTTGGGGTTGTAGCCTTTAGCTGCTCCCTCTTGTGTGCCGCACACTGAATCAACTGTGGAATCAATATCGATCCATTGCACTGGATTGAGTCCAACTTTAGACACGCCTGCACGGTTGGCTTTGCGCCAAATCTGCCCACGTAATTTGTGGGTGACGCTTTCAAACTGACTGACCTGCTTTTCTGTGACTTCCTTAAAAAGTCGACTAATCGTCGTTTCAACAGGCAGCTTTAGCCAGCCCGCAACCTCACGCAAGACGCCATCTGACCAAACAGTGCAGAGTTTTGCGATGGAGGTGGCACCACCAATCACGCCCACTACTGCCAGCAACATCATATCGGACAATTGATAGTCTGCGTTATTGCCGCGTTGATGCGGGATCGTCTGGTTGACTGTTTTTTCAAAGTCGATGCGGCTTAGGAATTTTACGACGGGTATAAGTCCGGCCTGGCTGGTCAGGCCGGACGCAGTTGCTGATATTTTAACTTTGCCTGCAGGCTTGCGAGCGGCAGCTTTATTCTGTTTTTTTGAAGGCTTTCCTTTCATTAAAATAATGACCTATGAAATAACTTAGTTTTCATATTATGTCATTGATTAATTCCTATTATTAAATAATGTTGGACGTTGGCTTGCAGGATTTAGGAAATACTTAAAGATTTTTGCTCAACATGTCTCATAATCCCTTATAAAAATCTATTAGACTCGATTTACCGCATAAAAATGGATCTCTAGCCACAGGAGATGATGTCATGACTGACGACGATGATGTCCAGCTAATCAAAAAAGCCGCTAGTTTAATTCTAAGGGATGAAATCAAGCATCTTCATCTTATGCCTTCGGCCGCCCTGAAATTATTAAAGCTAACCAATGACGACAACGCCAGAATTGAGAGTCTATCCCAGATCATAGAAACAGAGCCGGTACTGGCTGCAGAAATTCTAAAGCAAGTTAATTCGGCTACATACGGCTTGCCCAATATAACAACCTCCATTAAACGCGCAGTTAATATGCTAGGGTTCTCCGCCGTACGTCAGCTTGCGTTAAACCTGCTGTTTTATAACAATCTGATACGACAGGATTCAACTCAAGAGTTTGACTTGGTGTATTTCTGGCAACACTGCCTTTATGTAGCCTCATTAAGCAAGAGAATAGCGATTGCACTTAAGCATCCAGACCCGGACTTGGTTTATACGGGAGGACTTTTGCACGATATAGGCAAGGTCGTTATGGAAAATTATGGGCGCGTGACTTACAGCGATTTTATTGATTCCATAAATAGAAACAGGTATTCAACCATTGAAGAAGAGCGACGTTTTTTCGGAATAACGCATGCCGAGATGGGGCGTGTTTTTTGTTTGGAATGGCAATTACCGGCATCAATTACCGCAATCGTGGCTTACCACCATAGCCAGCCGACTGATGTCTCGCTTTACACTAAATTTAATACGGAAATCACTATCGTTTCCTTCGCAAATTATATCGCCTGGATACAAGGCATAAGTTCTATAGCTCACGACAGCCACCCTACATTACAGAGCGCTGTGTTTGAAATTATTGATATTGACCAACTGAATCTTGACGCTCTACTGCAACAGGTCGATCAGGATATGAAAAATACTCGAGAATTCTATGACCTCCAGTTGCCCGGTTTAACCACGCTACGGGCCACGCTGATCAAATCAACCATTAACTTAAGCCAGATAAGCGCGGATAAACCTTTCGTGGCCGCTCCCACTTCTAAAAAACCGTCATCCTGTTTAACCGTACCCCATCACAGCCTTAACCCTGATGAATTTATACCCAGGACACTGGAGGCAATACAGGACGAATTTTCTTTTGACCGCAGCATTATGTTCACCACCGACCCTAAACGTCGCTGCCTGATCGCGTCATACTGGTGGCCGGAATCAATATTGCCGACCAAGCTGCAACCCTTTGAGATCAACATTGGCGGCATTTCCGGCTTGTTATTAAAATGCCTGCGCGAAAAAAAAGCGGTCATCATCAATACCAAAGTAGAACACGATAACCCCATATTTCAACGTTTAAAGACCACAGAGTTTATCGCTATCCCCGTATTACATCACAGTCATCTGATCGGTGTGCTTTACGCTGATAATTCATTGTCGAAAAAGCCTCTGCATAAACAATTGCTGCGCGAAATTACGCCTATTGCCTATGAATTAGGAGTTGCCATGTTTAATGCCAAACAATATGACCAAGAGAAAAAGCACGCACAAACCGACCATTTAACACAGCTTTTTAATAAACGGATGGTCAACTATTTCCTGACAGATATATTTCAAGAAGATGAGTCCAAATTGGCTAATATCGCCATAGGCTTTGTTGATATAGACAAATTCAAACTATTTAACGACACCTGCGGACACCAAGCTGGAGATGATGCATTAAAAATTGTCGCCGATATTTTGCGCGACTTAACCCGTCCTGGAGATTTTATCGGTCGCTATGGCGGAGAAGAGTTTTTATTTGTCCTAAAGAATACCGATAAAACCGGCGCCCATGGCTATGCCGAACGCATAAGATCGGAAATTGAGCGTCGAGGTAAGATTATGAGCGGACGGTTCCATGGCCATATGCTGACAGTTAGCATCGGCGTGTCCCTGTATAATCGGCGCTATGCCCATTACACCGACATGATCGAAGTTGCCGATCAAGCTATGTATCGTGCAAAAAAAGAAGGCCGGAACCGGATTGTGTTGTTGTCGGGTGGTAAAACTGACGAAAAATAGACCACATCCATTCCGACAGTCACCGTTTCAGGTTGATGACAATAGCGGCGCCGTCCAGCGATTTTCGTTTATCGGCTTCCGGTTCTTGAGACATTATCATCTGTCCATCTAAATCTAAAGGTCGAGCCTGATTTTTATGATCGGCGGTAAACATATTGGCTGATTCCATCTGGGGCATTCTGCTTTGGTCAATCCTCAGCCAAGCATTTTCAGACGTTTTAACTTTAAACGGTACGGTAAGATCCAGCGATTTTTGAAGTTCGGCATCTTTCGCTATTGAAAGCTTGTTTTTTGCTTCGTGTAGTTTTGATTTAACAAGGCTTTTAGGGTTGCTCAACTGAGCGATTTTTATGTTAACCGACGCAGCTTGTTTTCCAGTTAAAAGGGCATCATGGACACCCGACTGTTTAAACCCGCTTAGCAAAACAAATGACACCGTCGCAAAGCCTAATATAAGCGGACGGTAATATTTCATTTTGTCCTCCTTCGATTACAAACAAAATCTGTATGTTATTTATTTTAGACTAACTCATTAAAATTGGAACGTTGAGCAATATCATTTTTTGCTCAAAGCGGCAACTGCTTTAAACGACGCTCGGTTTCCAGTACCAGCTGAGTAGTTTGCAACACGGTGTCGGGATTCAGGCTCATCGAGTCGATGCCGATTTCCACCAGGAATTCCGCCATCTCGGGATAATCCGACGGTGCTTGGCCGCAAAGTCCGCAATGTTTGCCGTTGCGCTGCGCACCGTCAACGGCAAGACGAATCATTTCCTTGACGCCGGGATCGCGTTCGTCAAAATCTTCGGCGATGATTGCGGAGTCGCGGTCTACACCCAAAGTCAACTGGGTCAAGTCATTGGAGCCGATGGAAAAGCCGTCGAAATGTTCGGAAAAGGCGTCGATCTGAATGACGTTATTGGGAATCTCGCACATCACGTAAATTTCCAATCCCTGCTCGCCGCGCTTTAGTCCCAGCTGCGTCATGTAGTCGAGCACGCGCCGGGCTTCTTCCACACGGCGGCAAAACGGGATCATCAAGATGACGTTGGACAAGCCCATCTCGTCGCGCACCCGCTTCATCGCCCTGCATTCCAGCGCAAAACCTTCCGCATAAGCGGGATGGATGTAGCGCGAGGCACCGCGAAAACCGATCATCGGGTTGGCTTCATCAAACTCAAACCAGCGCCCGCCGAGCAAGGTCGCGTATTCGTTGGTTTTGAAATCCGACATGCGCACGACGACGGGTTTGGGGTAAAACGCAGCGGCAATGGTGCCGACGCCTTCCGACAGTTTTTGGACAAAAAAATCCTCGGCGCTGGCGTAATTGCGCGTCAATTGCTCCAGCTGTTCCCGCTCGCCAGCGTCCTGTACGCGCTCGGGGTGTATCAGCGCCATGGGGTGCGCCTTGATGTATTCGGTGATGATAAATTCCATTCGGGCCAGCCCCACGCCGTCGTTGGGCAGGAAGCTGGTTTTAAAGGCCAGTTCGGGATTGCCGATATTGAGCATGATTTTGGTTTTCGGCCGTTGCAGGCCAGACAAGTCGGTACTCTTAATATCGAAGTCGAGTAGGCCGGAATAGACTTTGCCGACATCGCCCTCGGCGCACGATATGGTGACTGGGTTGTCGTGCTTAATCATGGCTGTGGCATTATCGCAGCCGACGACGGCTGGAACGCCCAGTTCGCGGGAGACTATCGCCGCGTGGCAGGTGCGTCCGCCGCGGTTGGTGACTATCGCCGAGGCTATTTTCATGACCGGTTCCCAGTCCGGCGTGGTCATATCGGCGACCAGCACATCGCCCGCTTTAAAGGTGTTCAGCTGCTCGAGTTTGTCGATAATCCTGGCATTGCCGCTGGCAATCTTGCTGCCCACCGCATGCCCGGTGACAACCGGCTCGGCTTTGTCTTTAAGACGATATTGCTCCAGAACCATGCCGCGCAATTGGGAAACCACGGTTTCAGGTCGCGCCTGAACGATATACAGCGTGCCGTCCAGGCCGTCTTTCGCCCATTCGATGTCCATCGGTTTACTGTGATAATGCTTTTCTATTTTAATCGCGTAGTCGGCAAGGGTCAGGACATCCGCATCGTTAAGGCAAAAGCGGTTGCGTTCATCAGCCGAGGTCGCAATATTGCGGGTCGGTTCACGGGTGCGGCCATCACTGTAAACCATTTTGATTTTCTTCGCGCCCAATGTGCGCCTTAATATCGCCCGATGTCCCTGCTCAAAAGTGGGTTTGTGCACATAAAATTCGTCGGGGTCTACCGCGCCTTGCACGACATTTTCGCCCAGCCCGTATGCGCCGGTAATGAATACCACATCCCTGAATCCCGATTCGGTATCCAGCGAAAACATCACGCCACTGGCATCGAGATCCGAGCGCACCATTTTCATGATGCCTATCGACAAGGCCAGTTTGAAATGGTCGAAGCCCTGGTCGATGCGGTAATGTATCGCCCTATCGGTGAATAGGCTGGCAAAACAGCGCTTGCAGGCGTCCAGCAGCTCCTGATCGCCGCGTATATTAAGGTATGTATCCTGTTGCCCGGCAAAACTGGCGGTCGGCAAATCCTCGGCGGTGGCGGAACTGCGCACCGCAACGCTCAGCTCATCGCCATACTGCTTTTTCAATTGATTGAAGGCCTCGATAATTTGCCGCTCAAGGTCGGCAGGGAAGGGCGCGGCGTAGATTATCTCCCTGGCTTTGCGCGCACGGCTGGTAAGATCGGCGACATCGTTGTGCTGCAAATCATCCAAAGCCTGATGCAGCGCCTCCCAACCCTGGGCTTGATCCAGCACATAGCGGTAAGCTTCGGCAGTCACCGCAAAGCCATTGGGTATCTGGATGCCTTGTGGCGATAACTCCCGGTACATCTCGCCTAACGAGGCATTCTTGCCGCCTACCAGAGGCACATCGTCAATCGTTAACTCATTAAACCAACGGATATAGTTTGCTTGCTCGGACATCATGGCTCCTTAATCATTTAGCATGAAGGGGTATTGAAAAAATACCAGCGTTTATCACTTAAATTCAATTGCTTGCAAAAATAACCCCAGAAATTATCTGTGACAAAATGCCACATTATCATTTTGTCTTTACGTTGCTAGCATAACAATATGCGCTCTTACTTACCCGCTCTTGGTGAGGGGGAGCTTAAAATCAATTTAGGCTCCCTTTTTTTTGAGTTTTCTGTTGACTTTCGCATTCAAATTTAATAATCAAGCACCTGCAATCTTTTCCACAATTGTTGTGGATAACTCTGTGCACAAGATATAAATAACACCGTTCAGACGCGATAGAGCCTGCCTCGTTGTTAGATTGTAGTATTTTTGTACAGAAGCATTTATATATTAAAATCAACGGCTTGTATTTGTAATTTATTAATTACAATCGGCGATCCGGGGTTGGTATCATCAGTTATTGTAACAAAATCAATCTGTGCATAAACAATGACTGATAAGCTTATGAACGGACTAAACTTTAATTGATTATAAGTTTTTTTACCGATTTTACCGCGTCCTTAATGACTACCTGTCAAGACAAAAAGAAATTCTTTTTCGGCGAAAAATCAGCCGGATAATCGCTTCATTGCCGGGAGCGTTTTTGTTTCGGCAATACGCCAAAATAGTACACCGCAAGAAACACAATACCGACGCCGAAAAACACCTTGGCGAAAGGTCTAAAACTGTCATAAAAGAAGAACTCCCCGATCATCCAAACCGCATTGCCGCAGATCCAGCTGCTGACCGCTAAATTATGAAACAGATTGGCGGTGTTCTTTCGTCCCAGCCAAGTGATATGAAAAGCGGCCAGAACCGTCGGCACGATCATGATCATCCCACCTAGCTTAAATTCCAGCAACCAACAGGTATCTTTCAGCAGCCATAATACGATGTGGAAATTTTCATATTCGCGAAGTTTTGTCACGATCATACGGCAAACCTTATTCAGCCCAATTTTTGGTTCTTTCCACAGCCTTAAGCCAATATCGTTTTAACGATTCAACTTCCAGAGGCGGCATGTTTTCGTGGAACGACCGGTCAACCTGCCAGTTCTGCTTGAGTTCGTCGATAGTCCATAAGCCGACGGCGATACCGGCAAGGTAAGCCGCGCCCAACGCCGTGGTTTCAAGGTTGGTAGGACGGACAACTTCAACAGCCGAAATATCGGCCTGAAATTGCGCCAGCCTATTATTGACTGCTGCGCCGCCATCGATTCTTAGCTGGGCTATCGGGGTACCGCTTTCTGCTGTAAACATCTGCAAGACATCATCGACCTGAAAGCAAATGCTCTCCAGCGCCGCTCGTGTTAAGTGCGCCGAGGTTGTGCCGCGGGTGATGCCAAAGATCGCTCCCCGCGCATGCGGATCCCAGTGCGGCGCACCCAAGCCGGTCAGCGCGGGCACGAAGTACACCCCGCCGTTATCGGCGACGCTCCCGGCAAGTTGTTCGCTATCCGCCGCATGCTCGAATAGGCCTAGGCCGTCGCGCAACCATTGTATGACTGCGCCGCCGACAAACACGCCGCCTTCAAGCGCATAATGGATTTGATCGCCGATTTGCCAGGCAATCGTGGTTAACAGGCCGTGATTGGACGCGACCCGTTTCGCCCCGGTATTCATCATTAAAAACGAGCCGGTGCCATAGGTGCATTTAGCCATGCCCGCGTTGATGCACAGTTGGCCGAACAGCCCAGCCTGCTGGTCGCCAGCGATCGCGGCGATAGGCATTCCTGCGCCTATTTCAGGATTGCGCGTTTGCCCGTAAATCTCGCTGGAGGATTTAACGACCGGCAGCAAGGATGCGGGGATGTTGAATAATGCCAGCAACTCATCGTCCCACTGCATTGTATCGATGTTGAACAACAAAGTCCGACTGGCATTGGATACATCGGTGATATGCAGTTCGCCGTTGGTCAGCTTGCAGACCAGCCAGGAGTCTATCGTCCCGAACGCCAGCTCCCCGCGCTCGGCTTTTGCCCTGGCGCCTTCGACATGATCCAGCAGCCAGCTGATTTTTGTCGCCGAAAAATAAGCATCCAGCAGTAGGCCGGTTTTGGCCTTAACCATCGCTTCCGCTCCTGCCTGTTTCAGCCGGAGACAGTCATCCGCCGTGCGCCTGTCCTGCCAGACGATGGCGTTATAAATGGGTTTCCCGGTGCTGCGCTCCCAGATGACAGTGGTTTCCCGTTGGTTGGTGATGCCGATTCCGGCAATGTCAGCCGGTTGCAATTGCGCTTGCTGCATGGCTTGCCGGACAACCGCGGATTGCGATGCCCATATTTCCTCGGCATCGTGCTCGACCCAGCCCGGCTGGGGGAAGTGTTGGCTAAACGCCTGCTGAGCCATCGCAACCGGCTTGGCCTGCTGGTCGTAAACAAGGCAGCGCGAACTGCTGGTGCCTTGGTCTATCGCTAAAATATAACGCATCGCTTTCACCTTGATGGGTTCGCACAGCTTATGTTGGCTCAGGAATCTATTTTTCATGCTGTTGCAGCTTCAGCCATGCTTGCCACACGGACAGCAGCACGGCCAGAATCACCGGGCCTAAAAACAGGCCGATAGCGCCGAATGTCGTAAGCCCCCCAAGCACACCGAATAGCACCACCAAAAAAGGTATTCGGCCCGCGCCGCTGATAACCAGAGGTCGAATTAGGTTATCCACCGTGCTCACCGCCAAAACTCCCCAGAGCAGCAGTCCCACGCCTTGCCAAGGCTGGCCGGTAAGCAGCAGCATGATACTTAAAGGCAGCCAAACCAGCGTCGCGCCCATCGGAACCAACGCCAACAGCGCAGTCACCGCACCGAACAGCACTGGGGCCTGGACACCGGCAACCGCGTAGCCTAATCCGGCCAGCATGCCTTGCCCCAGCGCGGCCAGCACCAGGCCGTAAACCACGGCCCGGGTCGTGTGTCCGGCGGCTTGCAGATAGACATGCTGATATTTGCCGAGAAACTGCACCAAGCCTTGGTGCAGCTGCTTAACAGCGTTGTCGCCATCGCGGAAACAAAAAAACACCGTCACCAGGATAACGCCCAGCTTTATCACGTTGCGTCCGACATTGCCGAGAAACTTGGCAAATTCGCCCGACCATTGCTGCGCCCAGTCGGCAAGCTGCGGAATAGCTTTTGTCCGGTCAACAGTCAGCCGATCCAGCCATTGCTGCGCGGTGTCGCCGAGCCACGGAATGCGCTTGATAAAATCCGGCAGAATGTAAGTTTCCTGATTAAGCCCGCTGATCAGGATTTGATAAGCGTTTTTCAGCTCGTCTTGCAGCATGGCGACCAGCCAAAACACGGTCAGGAAAATCAGCGTCGCAATCATCGCCGTCATCAGCGCCGCACTGAGTGTGGCATTGCCTTTAAGCTGCCGTCTTAACCGACAGTAAAGCGGCCATACCACATAGGCGATAATCAGCGCCCAAGTCAGGGTGAGCAAAAACTCGCGCAGCACCATAAAGCCCAGCAATAAAAGACCGGCTAGCAAAATGCCGGGAATGAGCTGCCGTATCGCTGTATTGCCTAGATAATCATTCATGCCCGTGCCTCAAAAAGTAAACCACATTGTATGCCATAGCCGCTTAATTATCAGCAATGCGCGACGAACTTTACGAGTCCTACGTACAAACACTTTAAGCAGTTGTATCAATAGATATTTGTCGGATTTTATCGCACACTTTTAGCACACACGATAAAGCCAATCCTGCCGAGAGACAGGAGCAGAAAGTCGCGGATCCTATCGATGGAAAGCCGGACTACCGAAGGTGACTGCAAAAAAGTCACGCGAGGCAGTCCGGCTTTTTTGTGTTTGGCAAAGAGGAAAATATTTCCAGGCCAAGGTTGGCGGCTACTTACAAGAGGGCACTACTATGGAAAACAGGAATCTTTTTTTTCGTTCAACCCGCATCATGGTCTCGACCTTAAGCGGACTAGTCATTTTATCGCTAATTTTATTGAGAATATTAACGCTTTCGCGGTGAAGTCATTGTGTTAGGGCAGGGCGGTTTTACTTCGAGCGCTAACGGGTCTCGGTAGCAAACCGTCAGTCATCAAAACTCGGTACCTTCATTCCCTCTCCTGTTGGATGCCTACATGGACGTAGGTAGTAGAGCAATGCAGGAGCTATTACCGAGAGGGTTAGGGTGAGGAGATTCAAAAAACCGAATTTTGAAGTGCGATGAGTATAATAAGCCGATATTTACTGAGAAACCTGCATGAACGATATTGACCCGGATATAAAAAAGGACGTTATTTGCCACTGTAGCGGAACAACTAAACGGCAAATCCAGGCGCTTGTTAATGATGGCATCGACAACCTGGACGGAATATCCAGAATGACCGGCGCTTGTTCAGGATGCGGGGCTTGCGATGTTTCAATATTGGAATTTCTGGCTGAGAATGCTGCTGATTGCGGTGTTTAACCCGTTTCGGCTGGCATTCGTAAATAGGACGCGGCGCGAATATTGCCGCTTCCATGCCGGAGCGATCATCGTTATGTACAAGTATTTTAAAGCACGTCATTCCTGCAGGGATGACGAACCCGTTAGAGCGCGTAGCGAATCCAGTCACAGGGATTGAAACTACTGACGGTTTGGGTTATATCAGATGGGCAATTTTTAGCAATACGCCAATAATTAAAGCGGTTTGAAAGAAGCCAGCGCCAATAATCCAGCGGGTTAAGTCGGCTTTGCTTTCGGAAATACGCTGGTTGGTTTCTGCAATCATGCGCCCGGTTTCGGCTCTCAACAGCTCGATTTCATGTCTTAATGCGGTGTCCATTTCTTTCAAGTCGCGCTTAGTGGCTAGGTCATCGAAATGATAGTCGTGTCGTGCCTGTTCCAAAACGCTGTCGGCGGCGGTGTGTTGAAGTTCGGTAATTACTTGCGCCTGCTCATCAGTGAAGCCGACAGCCTTAAACCGGTTGGCAAAGTACAGGGTATCAAAGGGAGCCGCATTCATGACTGACTGCGCCTTATTGGGTTAATGCTGATTGTTATTTTTTGTAAATGCTATTACTGCTATCTATTCTGTTACTGCATTTTTGCTGTACTTTGTTGGGCAATAAAAAACCCGCTAAGCCTTTCGGCTTGCGGGTTTAAAATTTTTGGTGGAGGCGGCGGGAATTGAACCCGCGTCCGCAAGTACTCCGCCACAAGGTCTACATGCTTATCCCGCGCTTTAATTTAGCTAGTGACTACCCGTCGGGCCAAGAAAATCACCAGCGATTCCGTAAGGTTTTAGCGCATCCACACCGGACAGATTTCAGCGCGATCTTATGTAGATGACCTCTGAGCGCCTCTCATACCTAAAAGGTACTAAAAACTCCACCCGCATAAGCACAGATGGTCAAAGGAATGGTGCTGTTATTAAGCAGCTAAAGCCATTGAGTAGTTTTCGTCATTTGCGAATACTTTAGTTTCAGTAGATTTTACGAGGTGTACTGTCCTCGGCATGCACTCTAGGTTTCGCTACCCACGTCGAAGCCATGTCGCCCCCCGTGATGTGCATATTATATGAATTGGCTAAAAATTGTACAATTATTTTTGGGGGTCGTGTTTATGGGCATCAGGTAACTACAATCCGTCATTCCGGCAGGGATTCACGTCGGGCTGTCCTGCCTAACGCCCTACGGGTTAATGCAAATCTGTTCCAGACAGATTTGTGCCGGAATCCAGAATACAGGGATGTGAAACGTAGATAATAAACATTCTGCGAGTACAGGCGTTGCCATCCATGGCTCCTCGGCAACTGCTCCTGCGTTGCTCTACCTCCTGCGTCCATGCAGTCGTGGATCCCGGCATTCCTTGCCGGGATGACGATGAAAGGGCATTTGAGTTAATCAATCAGCATTCGTGACAATGGGCTGTTGCTGTCTATTGCTGGTTGTCGGTCGGCGACGTCGCACTGCTCAATAATCCCGTCCAGTTGTTTGATCTGCTCTGCATGCTGTTTGCCGATGTTTTCTATCGTTAGCGACACTTCACCATCGATCATGTTGATGGCGTTGTTTAGGCCTTTGTTTAATCCCCTTAAGGCGCTTTTTTCCAGCGACGGCTTTAATTTTTTCAGGATGAAAAACGGCGTCAGCCAGGTGATGGCGATTAACAGGCTGCTATGTATCGCAAAGTCCACACCCAAATACGCGACTTCGGTCATGTTGCTGGTGTAATAGCCGATGAAAACCTGATAGCCAACCCAGCAAATGGCGGCAAGCGGCAGGATGATTTCGCAAAGGCGCATCGATTTCAAAAATCCGCGATGCAAGGCATTGCCGGGATTTGCCAAGGCCTGTCTTGCACCTAGTTCGGTTTGCGCCTGGACGATTTTGGGGGCTTTGTCGCGTAGTGCGGATAGCTGTTTTTTAAGCGGACTTACCGGTATGCCCTGCTGGTCGGCATTGCTGACAAATTCATCCAACGCGTCGTCGAAACGTGCTTCGGCCCAGTCATCCCATAAATTTAACTTGGCGCCGGTTGCCGCATATTTGCCAGCGGCGGGGGTACTTAATAAATCGGCCGCATGGTCGGCGTAGTGGCGTGACAACTGTTGGATGGGCCATGCAAAACCCTGTTGCAACACTTGGGCAGTACGCTGCCATTGCTCTTGCCACAGCGTCGGCAATTGTTGAAAAACCGATGCGGCACTTAGCAATCCGCAGATATTTTGCAGGTTTTGCTTTAGCTCGTCTTTCTTAATCCGGGAGCTTCGTTGCTCCAGTTGCGCAACGATATGCTCGGTCGCCAACGAGCTGATGGTCGATTCCAATGCGGCAAACTCGTCGGTTTGCAGGCCTTCGGCGCAGGTAGTTTTGAAGATGACCGGATCGGCAAATTCCGCTTTATGCAGTTGCTGCTTGAAGTCTTCATACTGTTCGGTAAGGCCTTTATCCCATTGGTTCAGCACAAACAGCCATGCGTGTCTGCCGCCTTCCGCAAGTAGCAAGCGCCACGCTTTTTCGTCCCGATAGCGTTCGGGACTGACTACATAAATCAATACATCGATGTGCGGCAACCATTCCAACACCTGATGCTTGTTGCTTTGCTCGGTGCTGTCGAAGTCGGGCATATCGATCCAGATCACATGTTTCCTGGACTCGTTATCATGCTCGGCGGTTTTGATTTGCGCCAGCGGCAGTTGTTCGGGCAAATGCTTGATTGCGACGCTATGGTGATGATAGAGCGTGACTTCCCGAGAAGTGGGGCGTTCGACTCCGGCTCTGGCGATGGCTTTGCCTGCCAGACGGTTCAGCAGGGAACTCTTGCCCACGCCGGTGCCGCCCATGAATGCGACGATCAGCGGCCTGGAGCCGTTATGGTTAAATAGGGTATCGGGCGATCTGGCGTCGACATCGTTTAGCTGCTGAGCGGTATCGCTATTAATCCAGCCTGCTGCCAGCGCCTGATTGGCCCAGCGTTTTGTGATGTCTACCAAACTAGAGTAATCGTAAGCCATGGCGCTTTTCTGTCAGTTGTGATTCTGCCGCACGCAGCTGGTCAGGGGATATATTAAAATGAGTGGTCATCGATAATTGCAGAGGCAGTTGCAGCAGCTTGTTGCGCAGGCTATCGACAAACAGCGCCTGTTTGACGGTATTGAATTGGTTTTGTTTTAACTCGGTTTCCACTTTGTGCATATGGCTGCCGACCGCGCTTTCCGCCAGCAATGAAGTCAGGGTCAGCATTGCCGGGGCAATGACCAAGTCATGCAGACCGATGCCGCCCATTTGCAAGGTCAACGCAATCACGGCGGCATCGGCAGTGGCTCGGGTTGCCCGCAAGCTGTTTAACACCATCGGCTGTTCTTGCAGTTTGTAATACAAACGATGCGCGGCGCTGTCCACATCCTGCTGAAAGGTCAGGTGATAATTTTTTGCCGCCCGCTCGAAATCCAGCAACAGGTCTGGCCGCTGGCTACGCAACACGCTGTTGACCTGTCGCCACCACTGCCCCTGCTGGCTTTGGTCTGCCTTGTCCAGCAGCTTGTCAGCCAGCTGAATCAGCGTATGTTCGGCTATTTGGTTCAGCAAGGCTATTTCGTAACTGCTGTCGGCAATGTGCAGCCGTTTGCGCCCCAGTTTCATGATCTGCCTGACCGGCCAAGTCAGGATTTTGCGGGTTCCGGCCAGCATACGGGCTAATCCGGGGATTTCCATTAAATTCAGCAATTCGGTCATCGCCAGCTGAAAGGTTTCGTAATGGTGCGGATGGTTCAGGTAATCTCGCTGGTAGCTTTGCATCGCCTGTTGGAGCATCAGGTCGACCAATTCGTGCCAGTCGTTTAACGCCTGATGCTCGGCAAAAACCGGCGCTAGCCAAGTTTGCCAGTGTTTTTTCAATAACTCCTGTTCAAAACGCGGGTGCTTGTCATGCTTAACTTTATTCGCTAACTGCAAAAGCAGTTGCTGCCTGGACTCGGGCCAGTTCGGTAGTCCGCCCGGTTTTTGGTAATACAGAGAAACGACTTCGGGGAACTCATCGGTTCGGCTTTGTCGCCATTTTTCTTTTAATGAGTTAATAATGACCGATTCCGAACCTTCAACCAGTTTGTTCAGGCAAATAACCGTCGGCTGATGCAGCTCTTCAAGCGATGCCATGATGTCCCAGACCGACTGGTCGGCATATTTTTCTTTGCTGACGACCAGAATCACTATATCTGCCAGCGCAATCGCCCTGATCACGCCTTCCCGGTAAGTGGCCGAGTCTATCGAGTCGAAATCGGGCGTGTCCCACAAAACACCATGCGGCAATAACCCTGAATCGACGGTGTTTGGGGTCAGCGAATAGCAATCGTGCCGGTCTTTGCTGAGCTGGGTTTGCGGCAATTGCTGGAATCGGCCGAAATAGCGTTGCAGGCCGGTGCAGTCTTCAACACTGACGCCGTTGCAAAAGCCCTGGGGGTGAATAGTGTAGCCTGCCAGCGGACTGACTCCGGCAGCGCTGCTGTTTAATAACACGTTGGTCAGTGAGCTTTTTCCTGCCTGCGTCGGCCCCACCACCGCCATGTGCAATAACGGTTGCTGCGATGTATCGATCAGCTGACCCTTGCGGATAAAGGCTTCCGCCAAAATCAGCTGATCGATTCGCTGTTGATAGCTGGATTTGGCATTCTCATTGCCGTAGGGGCGATCCGGCAGGTCGCCCAAGACTGCCTGGTAACGTTGTTTTAATAATTGGATAAATTCCAGCATAAAAAGCTAGCTCAGGGTTATAATGACTGACTATTTTACTTTGTTTGTCGATCCGGCGTTATTTAAAAACCATCGCAAATCCTGTAAATACCATGGCATGCGTTCTATTTAAACTTGAGGTTATCTTTATGAAGAAATTTCTTATTCTTCTGCTCATTCTTTGCTGCACATCGTTAATCGGATGTAGCAAGGGTTCTCAAATCAACGGACATACAATCCGCACTGCTTTCAGGTCGGTAAAGGCGCTGAAAAACCGCTTATCTCCCGATGCCCGTATCGAATTTGAAGTCTCTTTCTGGACGTTGCGCGATTCCATTAAAAGTGAGAAAGAGTTTCTTAACGCTGTTGACGGTAAAAAGCCTGAAGAAATCATTGCCATGGGCAAAGAGCTTTATCAGCAACGGAAAAATTCCGGCTTTGCAGACTATGAAAAGTATGCAAGCTGGGAAGAAATGATCGCCAAATTCGGCAAGGAAAGAATCGATCAGGATAACCATAAAAGTAAATCAGACCCTAAAGACGCAGCCAACGACGTCTTGTACAAACTATAACTTCACCGGCTGGGCAAGGCTTTTTGGTCGGTTAATACTGCAACAAATTGGCTTGCCTCAGCAATCGTCAGTTCCATGGCGTGAATAAGCTGGGAAATATCGATACCGATTTCAATAAACTCATGCCTTAATGCTGCAATAGCTTGGGCATTAAGATTGTGCTTCAAATATAAAACCTGATCTTTAAATGCCGCCAGTACCGGCTGTATTTTGGCTTCAGCTCTTTGCATAGACCTGATCAGCCGAACATAATTCTGTCTGGCTATCTTAAGCTGCTGCTTGCTGTGGGCGCGTAAATTACGGTTGGTATATTCGTTGAGCTCGCCTTCCCATTCTACAAACAGCGCCTCGCTAACCTGTTCAATCGCCCTGATCCTATCGCTGACCGCATCGGATTTAGCGCAGCAAAACTGATACTGCCTGTGCAGCAGATTGTATTTATGATCTAGTGCCGTTTCATTGACGCAGACCAAGGTTTTAAACCGCTCCAGCGCATCTTCAAACTCGTCACGGGTTTCCTGCAAGCCCACGCAGGCCTGCTCAACATGGGATACGACGATGTCGCGCTTATGCTCGCCAATGGATTCCCTGGCGCTGTAATAAACGGTACGGATTTTTTTGGACAGGAAACCGCTGATTAAATTTAACGATTTTTTTGCCAAATCGTTGGTTGGCGGTTTGTTATGATCGGCCATTAAAGTCTTTATATATTTGTTTTCATGTGGAGCCAAAGGCGCGCAGCACGCCTTACGGTTATTATTCTCGCCGCCAGCTGGTTGTGCCGTCTGGTTTATCTTCCAGAATCACGCCTTGTTTCTTCAGGTCGTTACGGATTTTATCGGCCAAAGCCCAGTCTTTGACTTTTTTTGCATCCAAACGCGCCTGTTTTTGTTGTTCAATATGTTGAAGCACATCGTCAACACTAAGTTCTCCAGCTTGAACGGACATAGATTGACCAGTTAAAGTTAAAGTTACGTCCTTTTTCCAATTATCTTGCTGCAAAATACCTAACAGACCGCCTAAAAACTTAAGGCTAAACGCCAACTCCGCAGTTTTTTTCGGATTGTTGTTTTTAGCTTTATTGAGCTCTCTGGCAAGATCGAATAATATGGATAAAGCGACCGGCGTATTAAAATCATCATCCATGGCTTTTTTAAAACGGGTTTCATATTCGGCAGACACCGGAGGAGCATCTAATACCGTTTCTCCGCGTGCGTTATAAAGGCGATCTAACCCCGCATTGGCATCGTTCAACTGCTCGTCAGAATAATTCAACGGACTGCGGTAGTGGCTGGATAAAATAAAAAACCGGATGATTTCAGGATGGTAGCGTTTCAACACCTCGCGCACGGTAAAGAAATTACCCAGCGACTTAGACATTTTCTCATCATCGACGCGGACAAAGCCGTTATGCATCCATAGGTTGACGAACTTTTCGCCGGTCGCGCCTTCCGACTGGGCGATCTCATTTTCATGATG
>JANYKK010000075.1 GCA_025361585.1 Methylobacter sp.
GATATTGGAGAAACTATCCCCTGTTCGGGTAACGCCGGGAATAATTGGTTTTATTCCTTTAAAGGTAGAGGTCTTTTCTATCGGCGCACCGGTACGCATGTCTACGGCCTGCCCACCAATTGAACCCACTGGCGCTCCACCATAGTCTTTATCATTTCGTTTCACCAATCCTGTCGAAGTGGAGGGCGTAGTGTCTAAACTTTTCTGGAACGCTGCCATCGCCACATCGGAGGGCGCTGCTAAATTCCGAGAAGAGGCCGCGGTAGCGCCGACTTCCCCGCCATTCGCGTAGCCCTGAGCTGCGGTCATCTTTCGGATGCCCAATCCCGCTTTATTAGCGGCAGCTATCTTACCCGCCCCCAGTATGTCAACGGCTTCTCTATTAATCACATGCTCCCCTGGGGTTAGCATCGCGGGTACGGTATCGGTTATTCCTGGCTTTGGCATGGGCGGAGTTCCTATTTCAGTTTGGGATATTTGGTTACGGCTATTCTACCGACAGTAGAGGAGGGATACTCCCTTATATCGTAATTCAGGGTATTTTTCAAGGTGGCGGTGCGGGCAGTTTTATTCAAGGAAAAGATTAGGGTTTTACGTAGCAATGTATCCGGGCCGGTTATGTTGGGAAAACTATCTTTTATGCACACCACTAACTGCTTCTTCGTCATGGCGAAATTTGTATCCGCCACGCTTACCGAACTTGAGGAGCCCAGAGATATGCCAGCGGTACCGGTAGAGGAGTCAGTTAATGGGCGCGGTATACCGCTACCAAAATCGGTATAATAGAAAAGTATCTGCGACCCAGTGACAAAGCTCGGGCCGGATACAGCCGCAGTAGAACTATCCCCATAAACTACGATTCCTATATCGGTGTTAACCCCCTTATTACAGATTCGTACCCTATTGGTGTAGTGCGCCGTCGTCTCCGACAGATCCCCGGTGTTTACCCGCGATATAGTTAACCCGTAATAGGCATCGGAAAAGTATACCGGGAATATGGACTCCTCGTGGTACGTCTGTACCCTGCTACTATCCCCCGATACGCGCTCAACCGCCCGACCCGTTACGGTGCCCGACCCACTGCTCGCAGTTGCAGAGTTATCGGTCAAAGCATACCCCGAACTGAAGTATGTTTTTGTCCAGTTTCCGGTCAGGACATCGACGGTGATTAAATACACGGGGGTAGTTATGCTAAGGCTGTCGGTTCCAGAGGTGGTCGAAGATCTAGAGCCCGAGGTCGCCTCCCAAGTCTGAAACGTGTAGGTATACCCCCCGGTCGTGGTGAAACTGGTAGACCCGCTACCATTCTGCGTAGCGCTGAGAGGAGAAAGCCCGAAGCCGTACAACACGTCGCCGTACATTTTAGGAAAACCTATAAAGCTGATTCCTAGCCCCGTCGCTGCGGAGTAAGATATTGCCCCCGTAAACCTGGAAGTCATTCCTGTTTTGTGCCCTGTTATGTGTGCTGCGTAGCGTTGTTCTGCGTCTGACCAACCATCCACCACGTCTGACACTGTATACCCGTATTCACTTCCATAAGTGTAAGATCCAGCAGTCGCTATGGTTCCCGAAGTCAATAATGTCGGGGTATTCGTCCCGTTAAAGGGATAGTAGGGGGAACTACTGTCCGAGGAAATCGACAGTTTATAAATCTTTACCGAACTAGATCGGGCCACGAAGAATATCAGGGTTTTGCTGTCTCCTGAAAATACGAGTCCCCTAACCTCGCTGTCCGAGCTTATAATACCGGTCTGCGGGGATGTAACCGTCCAAACGCCCGAAACTTTTTGTACTGTCAACAGGTATATTCTAGAAATGGAGTCCGTAGCCCAGAGTTTTACCCTGCCACCAGAACTCGAAGCCACGGCTGCGGCCATCACATCCCCTGAAAATGGCGGGGTTATGCGCACCCCCCTGTAGTATAGATACTTTCCCGCCCAACTTACCGCCTCTGGCGTCTTCTCGGATGCCCAATACATATCCCCGATTAAATGGTTGGCCTCCCCGAACGTCGGGGTTGGTACGCTCGGAGTCGTAGGGGGTACGTTTAATCGCGTATCGGTACTAAATACGGTTCTTGCATCAATAGCCTGCGTTACGTCGGAGTAGGCTATCGCTAGTTCGTTGCCCGCTTTCACGTAGATGCGGTTTGGTTTAGTCCAGATCTGCACTTCTACCTCG
>JANYKK010000078.1 GCA_025361585.1 Methylobacter sp.
AATCAGTATTTACAAAATGCTTGGTTAAATCTTAATTCTGATTATTTGTCTTACGCTACTTTGTTGCAGATTCCCGCCGCAGTAAACATTATGATTACTGCGCTTATTACTCGTTACGTGTTACGTTTTATTCCTTTTTTGTAGGTGATTTGTGAGTATTAAAATACACCATGGCCCGCCTGGGTCTTATAAAACTAGCGGCGCAGTTATGGACGATTTCGTGCCTGCTGCATTACAGGGCAGGGTGGTTATTACTAACGTTCGTGGCTTGAATGATGTTGATCAAGTACGCAAGGTTCTCACTAAGCCGTCTAGCTTTTTTCGGCGTGACATTAAATATTGGCCGTTTAAGCCTGTTATCGTGCCTGATTCTTTCGATATTATTTGGATTGATACCACCACTCAAGCCGGTCGAATGCGCCTGCTCAAGTTCTTCTATTGGGCGCCCAATGGTGCTTTTTTACTTATTGATGAGGCGCAGTTTGTTTTTCCGAAGGCTTTAACTGCAAAGCATGTTCAGGCTTTGGATTTTCCTGGCGGCGTAGAAGCGGCTGCAAGGGCGGGGAAGCCCCCTGACTTTCTAACTGCTTTCGATATGCATCGGCATTACAACTGGGACATGGTGCTTACAACACCGTGTATCAGCAAAATTCGCGGCGATATTCGCGATGCCGCCGAAGGCGCATTTAAGCATCGCAATTCGGCTATGGTCGGCTTAAGAGGCCGTTATCGTGAGGGTTTCCATTCTGCTGAGGACACCGGCAAATCCGATAGCGACATTATTACCAATCGTGGTCGTAAAATTAAATCATTTGTTTGGAGTCTTTATGCCAGTACAGCAACAGGTAACTTTACCGATACAACGGCGGGGCTTTCTTTACTCAAGAATCCGCGCATTCTCCTTCTCTTATCTGTATTATTGCTTCTTGGTAGCTATGTGCTTTATGCTCCAGCTCCTACACCGCTTCGTCAAGCCCTTAATTTGCGTAGCACTGCTTCTCCTAAAGCTCCTGTCTCGGCTGCTGCTGTATCTTCTGTCGCGTCTGTTTCTAACGATATTGATAGCGTGGGGTCTCGCCCGGCTCCTGCATCTGTTCCTGTAGTTCCAGCACCTTCGCCCCCTGATCGGCCTTTTAAGGATTTTCAGCTGAGGCTTTTAGGTTCTACTTTGTTCCGCAATGCTTATCATATTCATATTCAGGCAACGACCGAAGAGCGCAAAATGGTTTTATCTGATTCCGATTTGGTGGCTGCTGGCTATCAGTGGAAACTTGTTTCGCCGTGTCACGCCGTTTTAACCCATTCCGGTATTGATTATCCTGTTTATTGTTCCGAATCCGTACAGCCGTCCGGCAAAACCGTTATTGATCCTGTTAAGATTGCTTCTAACACTTTTTGACATTTATTATCGTAACGCGTTACAATAAACCCAACTTAAACGCAATGGGGAAGACAATGAAGCAAGTCGCCGACAAATCAACAGTTGACTTATTCCAAGATCAAAAACGTCGTGGTCGTCCGGTTACTGGTACGGCAAAGACCAATGCGCAGCGTATGAAAGAATATCGTCAGCGTAGGAAAGAAAAGGGCGTTATTCTTGTTGTGCAGCATTCTTCTGATTTACAGGATAGAATTAATGAGTTGAAGTTGATTTCTCAAGATATTTTGACATTGAAAAAAGAGCGTGACGATGCATTAAAGCTTGTTAATGAATATCGTAACGCGTTACAGCAACTTAAGGCGGATTTATGATTAACTACGAAAAAGACTTTTATGGCTGGACACAAGAACAAGCCTCTCTGTTAAGGGCAGGGCGCTTAACTGAATTGGACATTGATAACCTGATAGAGGTAGTAGAAACAATGGGCAGAAGTGAAAAGCGCGAACTTGAAAGCCGGTTGACCGTATTGTTACTGCATCTTTTAAAATGGAAATACCAGGAAGTAAGGCGCGGTAGAAGCTGGGAATTGTCAATTATCGAGCAGCGTTTAAAGTTCGACGAGACCTTAGAGGAAAACCCTGGCTTAAAGCCAAAGTTAGATGAGATATTGGCAAAATCTTATAAATTTGCAGTCATCCAAGCATCAAGAGAAGCTAAAATTAGTCGTAGTGTTTTTCCGGCGCTTTGCCCTTGGTTGCTTGAACAAATAACAGATGATACCTTTTACCCTGAATAGTTTTGTTAGCGCATGACGGGGACAGGCGAAGCCGTCGCGGCGTAAGCAATTGGCCGTAGGTCATGCACCTTGTCAAATAGTGGCGCTTCGTGCCTATGCTGCGCGTGGAAATGGCTCAATACGTAACATTCGTAACATATGTCAAACTCCTTATCGACTGTGTCATTCCTCCACCTTGGCAATCGCTTTTAAATGTTCGCATTAGACTGTAGGCGCAGGGAAGCAGCGCCGTTCAGGTGTCGCATAATTGTTCAATCTGAATCAAATCCATGGTTGACGTGCTTTAGCCGTGGTGTAATCACAGCTTTATCCTCAGAAATTGGGGATAAAGTCTCTGGCGGGATCTTGTTTTTCCCCGGATAAATTTCTTTAGTTGTCAGGTACTGCTTACGTCTTGTCGTGTTATAAAATCGTTTTACTGCTTTTAATGAGATTCATGAAATGAAGTTTTTTATTTATGTTGGTAGTCTTTTCTTGCTTGTTTCTTATAATTCCGCCTTTGGTTATACGTTTAAATGTAAAAACGAAGCTGGCAAGTTTGTTTATACATCTAAGCCTTGCTCTCAATTTAATAATGAAATGCATGATGAAACAATTGCCATCAATGGTCAGCGTAAGCTTACTAGTGAACAGGCTTCTATAATTGAAGATCATCATAAGGAAGAGCAACGCATTAGGGGGCTTGAGGCTGAGCAACTTTCGGTAATGGATAAAGATAAGCTTCTTAAAATTGAAGCAGACAGATTGCGAGAAAAGAAGAAAAAGGCACATAAATGGTTTTGAAGCGATTTGCTTAATTTCTTTTCTTGATAAGTCTTTTAGTTATTTTTATCAATCCGGCCAAGCTATAAAGTTTATGAATTTCTGCTTCAAGCTGTCCGATCCGTTCTGCTTCACGCCGCGCGGCCAAAAGGTTTTCTGGCCGCCAGCGTGACTTTTTATGTACTAAAGCGCCACGGCTAAAATACCATCCTTGCCATTCGGGGTCGTTGATGTGCTTGCTGTCCCACAGGAGAATTAGGCGCTCCATTGCCTTCGGTGCGCCTTCCTTATCCATGCGTTCAATTTCTGAAACGTTGACTCCCAATAATTCAGCTGCGGCGGCGTTGTTGGGGATGATATTTTTACGCGTGTGCCAGAAGCTTGATTTCTTTATTGCTGCCATACAATTGACTCCATGTTGTGAGAAGTAGGGCTAACGCAAATGTTATGCCGACAGGCATAAAAGCGTTGTATTTCAATATCAAGCAATTTAACATAATATACATTATGCGAAGTCTTTATGGCGGACGTTATCCCCAGATTTTGTGGATAAAGCTGTGAACGACACCCAGCAAGGCCAAGCATAATAATGTCTCAAGTCAGATTGAACAAAATCTAAACCGCTTTCAACCGGTTTGTATTATGTTCGAGGATCGGATTACTATCCGATAATTGAAAAAATCCGTTTACACAAAGTTCGGCATCCTCGGTTTATTTGGTTTCGCGACTTAAAATTAAAGTTGATCTTGTTCAAGCAATCAATCGCGAAGGCGCTCAATCAGCAGCTAGGTATTTTACTCAATTCCAATGTGCAACAATTTAATTTACTGTGTAAGCGCTTGCTGACAATGCAGGCGGTTGTAAGCATGAATTTGAATGGCCTGCTTTGAGGAAAATATCATGAAAACAATAATGTGGATACTAAACGGCATGGTTCAAATTACTCTAATGATGGTACTGCTTTTTGACCATAACAGTTATTTGCACTGTAATGATCTTGACAACTAGTTAAAAGCTTTAATTGGCTTACTATGCAACATCGCATTGCGCGATGATTGGCAGTTTGCTACGCGACTCTAGTTAGAGCACGAAGTCAAACTGCCCTTCCCTACACTGCTTACCATCTCGGCTATCAAATATTGGGTGACGAAAAGATGCTGTCTATCCTACAAAGCTTGCTGTTCGTCTTCTTTAGAACCCTCAACCGACCATAACTTCTCAAGTTGATAAAAATCGCGGGCCTGAGCATTCATCGCATGGACGATCACATCGCCTAAATCCAGCAGTACCCAGTCTGAGCCCAAATCGCCTTCTATGCCTAACGGTTTAATGCCGTTTTCCTTGAGTTTTTCTGCGACATAATCGCATAAAGATTTCAGGTGGCGATCCGAGGTGCCGGTCACTACGACCATATAATCGGTGAAACTGGTCTTGCCCCGAACATCAAGTGTTGCAATGTTTTGTCCTTTGCGTTCATCCAAAACTTCCTGGACAATTTTCAATATATCTTCTGCTTGCATTCAAATTCCTAATGTAAAATGAGATCAACGTGTCTCGTAAAGCTGGTGTTGCTTGATGTATTCTATGACAGCATCGGGTAATAAAAAACCTGGATTCTGTTTTCTTGCAATTATGTCCCTGATCGCCGTGGCCGAAATATCCAGTTGGGTGACTTGCTGGAAGCATAATTTCCCAGCGCTTGCTTGCGCCAGTTGGTTAATATCTTTAGCCAGTCGGGCTTTAAAAAAAGTATCGAGTTGCTGTGTTTCAAAGCCCGGTCGGGTCATCACCACAATATGCGCGTACTCGAATAACTGCTGCCATTGATGCCAGCCGGTTAAATGTGTAAACGCGTCACTGCCGATAAACAGCAACAAGGGTTCGGTTGGGAATTCCTGCCTTAAAGACGCCAGTGTATCGACCATGTACGACGGTGCTTGATGCTGGTCGTATCTGTTCAATTCTCGGATATCGATCTTTAGCCCCGGCTGGTTTTTTATCGCCAGCTCCAACATCTGAAGACGCATTTCTGAGCTTACGGCAGGCTGTTCGCGGTGTGGCGGATTAGCGCAGGGAATCAATCGGACTTCATCTAGCCCGAAGATATCTTTGACTTCAAGTGCTGAACGTAAATGCCCGTAATGGATTGGGTCGAAGGTGCCGCCGAAGATGCCGATCATCTATTGTCGGATATGGCCGTCACCCAAGACGATGTATTTTAACGAGGTCAGCCCCTTTAAACCCACCGGGCCGCGTGCATGTAGTTTGTCGGTGCTGATGCCGATTTCAGCGCCCAACCCGTATTCGAAGCCATCGGCAAAACGGGTAGAAGCATTCACCATCACCGAACTGGAATCGACTTCCCGCAAAAAGCGGCGAGCCAAGCTGTAGTCCTCGGTCACAATCGCTTCGGTATGACCGGAACTGTGTTGATTGATATGCTCCATGGCTTGGTCGATGTTGTCGACAATCCTGATCGATAAAATCGGCGCCAGATATTCGGTATCCCAGTCTTGCTCGGTCGCTCTAATACACGCAGGAATCAAGGAACAGGTTTTCAGGCAGCCACGCAACTCGACGCCCTTTTCGATATACTTTTCAGCCAGCAACGGCAACACTTTGGCGGCAATGCTCTCGGCAACCAGTAAGGTTTCCATCGCATTGCAAACGCCGTAGCGATGGGTTTTGGCATTGACGGCAATCTTGATAGCTTTATCTATGTCGGCTGAATCATCGATATAGACATGACAAATGCCATCCAGATGCTTGATCACAGGAATCGTTGCGTCCTTGGAAATACGCTCGATCAGGCTTTTTCCGCCGCGCGGTACAATCACATCGACGTATTCATTCATCGTGATCAATTCGCCCACCGCAGCGCGATCCGCTGTCGCTACGATTTGCACGGCTTCCACCGGCAAGCCCGCGGCTTCCAGGCCTTGAGATATGCAGGCTGCAATTGCTTGATTGGAATGGATGGCTTCCGAACCGCCTCTTAAAATACAGGCATTGCCGGATTTAAGGCACAAGGCAGCCGCATCGACTGTCACATTGGGACGGGATTCGTAAATAATGCCGATCACGCCCAACGGCACGCGCATCTGGCCAACCTGGATGCCGCTGGGCCGGTAGCTTAAATCGCTGATTTCGCCGACCGGATCGGGTAACGCAGCAACCTGTTTTAGGCCTTCAACCATTGCCTGAATACCGGCAGGCTTTAGTTCCAGTCTATCTAGCGACGCCGCATCCAAGCCGTTTTTCTTGCCCGCATCCAAATCTTTACGATTTTCCGAGACCAACAACCCTTGGCTATTTTCAATAAATCTGGCGATTTCCAGCAAGGCCTGATTTTTTTTGCCCGATTCGGTTCGGCTTATTTCCCTCCCCGCTTTCCGGGCCTGCTGACCCAGCGTTTTCATGTATTCTTTAATATCCACAGCATGCTCAAGTAACTGGATGAATGTTTTGCGCAATTATACCGTTTAACCCACCTTGATGACAGTCTTTAAATGCAACAACTATCGGATATTAAACAGTTTTATTGATTGATGGTATTTCCATCGACATGATTATTCAAGAAATGGCAAAATACGGAATAAAAAAAGGGCGGAGTAATCCGCCCTTCACCTTGAAATACTGAGCTATTTATTACTTGCTTTAATATGCTCTACAGCAGCTTCAGCATGCTTTGTAGCCACATCTGCATGTCCTAAATTGCCATGATCAATGGATTCTTGCAGCTCTTTGGCAGCCTCGTCTAAATGGGTTTTTTGTGCGCCCTTAGCCGGTATGGCGGCAGCCAGTGTATGTTCTAAAGCTGCCTTTGCGTGCTCAACCAGAATCGGCGCATGACCGGCTTTACCGTGGGTTACCGCCTGATTGGCGTGTTCCAGTGCCGCATCAGTGTGTGGTTCTGCGAAAACCGCAGTACTTAAAAACAACAATATACCTGCACATGCAAATGCTAATTTTTTCATGATTCTGCCCTCAATTAAGATATGGGTGATAATTTTTATAAAAAAATCAAACGACAAAAGCATGGAAACCCCAATCTCTTGTCAATGCCATGCCACCTGTTGACATGTTTAAAGCAACTACAGCATAGGGGGGCAAATTATTTAAACAATCAGTAGAATCACCTATAAAGGTTGACGCAGATTACCCGCGCAGGTGCGGGTTTATTGTTTAGTTAGTTTTATATTTTGATAAGATTTCAGGTGTTGCATGGACATTCTGACCGGTCAACGAGTGTGATTGAGCCTAAATGATGCTGTGAACGATTAGTGAACGGTAGCAACGTAAAATTAAACCTAATAATGAATTTTACAAAAAGACATCTGCAATGCTTACTTATAAATCAAGTATCTAGGCGCTTGTATGTGTTAATTAAAGGAAGCTAACACTCTACCCTGTAAATTAAGTTTACTCGCAATCTATCAACAAATAAGAAACAATCTATTGCTTTATGGTCGTATTGTAAGCATATATCTACGCACGTATAATCTTAATCGTGGAATGGCAGGCAGCATATGATTGCTGCTTATCATTGGAATATAGGGACTTATTCTATTTCAACCGTTATTTGCAAGTGTTGCTATTTTAGCAACTTTGCCATGAGATCAAGGCTTGAGCCTATCTCCAAAAGTTTCATGTACCTCCTCGTAGTGTGAAAGTTCAGAACTCTCCAGTCTCTGTACACCTTACCTCCCTTTGTCTCTGGCACTGGGAGGTTTTTTTTGCCTACAGGGATGTAGGTAAGGAGCGTGAGCACGACTATTCCCGGCACCCCGATAATCCCTTGAGCCAATCCTGAATTTTTCCAGTAGCCTGTTGGGTCAAATCCGTAAAGCCGCTAATTGCACCAGCCGCATCGGGCGTTTGGGTGGCTTGCTCCAGATAAAATTCTTGCGTAGCGATAGCCTGATTATCGCCTATAAAATGGGCTGCTGCGGAAAAACGCAACACTACACGAGCCCGGTCAGGCGCATCGAATTGCTGTTCAAAATCCTGCAATCGAATTACCAAAGCGTAACCCTGTGCTTTGCCGCTGGAGTTTAGTTGCTGTTCAAACAACTCAGGCGGTGAAGCAATCCAGCGATCCAGCCCGTAAAACCTGACTTGTGACGGCGAGGAAAAAAGCAATCGATAGCGAATACGATTATCCCAAAGCCAAGTCGGCGCATTGACGGTAATCGATGCCCTGCCCTGTTGAATCGCCGCCGATACAGGTAAACCGAAATCATGTAATGCCGGCTGTTTGTCGTTAACGCTGCAAGCCGCACTAATAAATGCCAGCCAGCCGATTAATAAGTATCTCATTGCTGCTCCTTATAGTCCGGCTCGCCGGGTCCTGAGTCTCGTTGGCCAGGCCCCAGCAACAATTCCTGAGGATTGTTCTCGAGCGTTTCTGCGACTCTTTTTACCTGTTGCGTCGTCGTCTGCAATTCAGTCAGCAGCTTGTTAATTTTCGGCAATATCGATTGTGCTAACGCGTCGCCGCTGTTCTTTCCACTATCTACTAGGTCGCCCGCCTTCGCGCTAAGATTTTGAGCATCTTTAGTCAACGCATCAATATTGCCCAGGGTTTTCCGGGCGTCAGCAGTCAATGCTGGAACATCGACTAGCGCCTTATCGACGCTTTTTTGCAACTCGGAAATTTTGTCGGTCAATGTCTTCAGGTTGCTTAAAATGCCGCCAATATTTTTTTCATTTTCATCATTTAATAACGAACTGAGCCGCTGCATTAAATGATCGGCTTTGTGCAAAAGCTCTTCCCCGGAATCCATCAGCTTGTCAGTCAATGACGGCACCAGAGGAATACGAGACAAGGGATCATCCCCCGGCAATAATTCTTCGGAAATAGTACCGGAATCTTCCAATTGAATCTGGGTTAAGCCGGTCACGCCCTTTAAGCGCAAGGTCGCATAGACCCCTTTAGTCAGCACGATGTTCTTATCGACTTCAACCGGAACGAGAATGGTGCCGGAATCTAAAGGATCGAATTGAACTTTAAGCACCTTCCCTACCGCTATGCCCCGGTAAAACACCGTCGATTCAGGATTAAGGCCCGACACCGATGCCCTGGTTGAAATAACGTAGAGATTGCGTTCCTGATCCATACTGCCGATCCAGAAAACAATCGCCGTCGATGCCGTCACCAAAGCAATCAAAAACAGCCCGGTAATCAGTGCATGATTTTCTCTACCCATGGGCAGTCTCCTGAACCGCGCCAGCTCCCGGCGGGCTTGCGGTATACACACCATCCCTGGCGATATACTGAAATACCCGTTCAGCGCGTCTATTATGAAAAAACTCTTCTACAAAAGGATGCTCGCAGTTTAAAACATCGGCCAGCGTGTCGAAAGCAACCAATTTATTATCCGCCAGCACCGCAACCTTGGTACACAAATCTCTTAAAATATCCAAATCGTGAGTCACCATGACGACCGTAAAATGCAGATCGTTATGCAGCTCGGATAACAGCGTAACAAAGTCCTCGCTGGAAATAGGATCAAGCCCCGAGGTCGGCTCATCAAGCAACAACAACTCCGGTTCCAGCACCATAGTGCGAGCCAACGCCACCCGTTTAATCATGCCGCCCGACAAATCGGCGGGCTTTAGCCAGGCGTCAGAGGCCGCCAAACCAACCATAGACAGTTTCATGAACACGATGCGCGCAATCAACTCTTCATCATCGAAACCCAGTTCCCGCAGCGGGAAGGCAATATTATCAAAAACATTTAAAACGCTAAATAGCGCGCCTTTCTGGAACAGTACGCCGCAATTGTTGCGCAGCCGCTGACCGTGATCGGAATTGGCATTTTTAAGCGACTGCCCCATCACGAACACTTCGCCCTGAGTGGGCGTTTGCAGGCCGACGATTTCGCGCAGCAATGTGGTCTTGCCGCAGCCGGACGCGCCGACCAGTCCCAAAATTTCACCATGCTCCAAGCGAAGATTGATATCCTGATGAACAACTTTGGTTGCGCCCGTATGAGGATCGACAAAGCTGGTCCAGACATGTTCCAGTTGTATTGCGTAGGAATCGGTCATGGCATGCCCACATGCATAAACAGAATGGCGAACACCGCATCGACCATAATCACCACGGTAATGGCTGCCACTACGGAATTGGTAGTTTCATTGCCTAGGCTTTCGGTATTCGGCTTGATCCGAAAACCGAAGTGACAGGCAAGCAGTGCAATCATCAAGCCGAATACCGCGCTTTTTAGTAATCCGATAAACAGGTTAATCAGCGGTACCGCATCCGGCAACCTAAGGAAGAATTGCTGATAACTGATATCCAACGTATTTTGTGCCGAAACCATTCCGCCGATCAGCGCCATCGAGCTGGTCCATACGCCTATCAGCGGCAGGACGATGGTTAACGCCATCACTTTGGGAAAAATTAAACGCAAGGAATGGGATATGCCCATCGCCGACAGCGCATCCAGTTCCTCGGTGACCCGCATGATGCCGATTTGCGCAGTCATGGATGAACCGGAACGCCCTGCAACCAAAATAGCCGCCAGCAATGGCCCCAGCTCACGGATGACGCTCAAGCCAAGAATATCGATAATATAAATTTCCGCGCCGAAAATCTTCAATTGCAAAGCCGACAAATAGCTGAGCACGATACCGATCAAAAAACCCACCAGCGCGGTGATGCCCAAAGCCCGAACCCCGGATTCATAAATGGTAATGGAGATTTCCGACCAGGGAGTTTCACCCGGATGCAGCAACAGATAACCGATATCCAAAATCAGTTGGCCGAGCAAGGTCACAAATGCCAACAATTGCCCCCAAAAGTTGGAGAGCAGTTGGTAGCCGTACTTAATAAGCAGGCTTGAACTGTATCTGGCGGGTTCTGATTCCGGGGCTTTTTGGGCTTGCCAGCGCTCGAATAAACGCTGATGTTCGGGGCGCAGCTGCAATGCTACAGGCAACTTTCCCCCCCAGGCTTTCCAGAGTATCAAGGCGCTGGCGCTGTCTAACACGTTAATTGAGATCAGATCCCATTGCATGTTTTTATTGGCTGCGTAAGAACTGATTTTTTGCCGCAGCTCGGGCGCTATGACCAGATTGCGAAGATTCCAACTGCCGGACAATTTGACGCACTGTTGTTGCCCGGAGTCTTCAACGACTTCCAGTGTAGGCGGTATATCCTGATCGGTACGGTTGTCAGTCATAGGAATGTGTATTGTTTACTGAGCCAGGCCATGTCATCGCTAAGTGTCCACCCCATGCCGCAAACAAAGCTTGCACTCCGCACTTAACAATCAAGTATCTTAACATTCCAGCCAATCGATCTCAGCATCCGAAAATCCCGCTACTTTACGCAGCTCTCTGTTAAATGGGCCTTTAGGCTTGCCGCCGACATAGTATTGATCGATCAGCTCCCGATATTTTGCTTCGGGTTCAAAACCGCGTTGCTGACAAACAAACTTAAACCAGTAAGAACCCAGTTCCACATGCCCTACTTCGTCGGTCAGAATGCGTTCTAAAATTGCCACACTTGCATCATCACCCAATATGTTGAATTTTTCAATAAGCGCGGGTGTGACATCTAACCCACGCGCTTCCATGCAGCGGGGAACCATCGCCAATCGCCCAAGCAAATCATCGGCCGTATCTTTAGCATGATCCCATAAACCGCTATGCGCAGGTAAATCGCCGTAATCAAGCTGCATGGTTCGCAAATGCGTCCTGATTAATGAAAAATGCTGCGCTTCCTCATCGGCAACACGCAGCCAATCCAGATAGAATTGCTCGGGCATGCCGCGAAAACGATACAAAATATCCCAGGCCAGATAAATGGCGACGAATTCAACATGGGCAATGGCATGGAAAAAGGCAGCAACACCGGCGGGCGTAGTCAGTTTTCGCCGGGGCATCTGGCGTGGGGCTAATAACTCAGGCCGCTCGGGAAATGTCACCTGCTCTATCGGCGATACCGGCCGATCCGAGGTAAACGTTAATTCGCCGGTAATGTGAGCCTGCCAAGCCTGATGCGTCAACGCCAACTTTTCATCGACATCGGTCAGATGAAAAAACGCCTCGGCAAATTCAAATACATTTTTCATTTACAAAGCCATGATTAAGATTTTAGATTTCACATTGCTGTTTTCGTTATTCGACAGGCTGCTCACGACTTTTTCATAATGCCATGGATGGCATGCAGTAGAGTAGCAACGGTGTTTATTTACTGAGCAGATTGAAGGTTTTCAAAATTGCCATTTCGTCAAATTGTAATATAAATTTCATTTGCCTCTGTTACGATTGCAATAATGCAGAGCTTAAACAATTCAATTTCTTTGGCGAGCCACTAGAATCCAATAAATAGCCGTTAAGTGGTCATCGACAAAGCTCCTCGTATTTGCAATACAATGTTAACAGTTTGATTATGGATAATAACGTTTATCGAACCATCTGGATTTCCGATTTGCATCTGGGTTCCACTCAATGCCAAGCCGATGTTTTACTCGACTTTCTTAAACACAACGAGAGTGAAAAGCTTTACTTGGTGGGCGATGTCATCGATTTTTGGTCGCTTTCCAAGAAAATGTATTGGCCCAGAGATCATAATACGGTAATTCAAAAAGTCTTGCGCAAGGCCAGACATGGTACTCAGATCATCTATATACCCGGCAACCATGACGAAAATATCCGACAATACGACGATTATGTCTTTGGCGACATTGTTGTTAAAAATTCAGATGTGCATACTACATCCACAGGAAAGCAATTTCTGGTTGTCCATGGCGACGAATATGACACCATTGCCCAATGCCACAAGTGGCTTGCCAAGCTAGGCAGCGATGGATATGATTTTCTAATTGAAGTTAATCGCTTAGTACGAATCGTCAGGCTTTGGTTCGGTATACACTCAAACTTTTCCCTTGCCACCTTCGTCAAATTCAAAGTCAAGAATGCGGTTCAGTTTATTTCCGATTATGAAGAGAGCATCGTCAACACGCTTAAAGACCAGGGCTTGGATGGTGTTATCTGTGGACATATACACCACGCTGAAATTAAGGAGATAGACGGATTTTTATATATCAACACGGGGGATTTTGTGGAAAGTTGCACCGCCATAGTGGAGCACTTCAATGGAACTTTGGAACTCATAAAATGGCACAAAACCGAAGAAGCAGCCATTGCCCATAATAAGCCCCTGAAAGTCAATATTCACAAATAGATGAACTCGGCCACTAACCCCACTAAATTCAATTTAACCATTTAAGAGTACAATGATTCTGATTTTTACAGAACAGCACAAAGCACACATCCTATGAATCGCGGTTTCAACACTATTCTTGCGGCACAGTTCTTTTCATCGCTGGGTGATAACGCACTGCTATTCGCTGCTATCGCGTTGCTCAAAAGCCTGGATGCTCCTTCCTGGCAAATTCCCGTATTACAGCAATTTTTCGTCTTCGCCTTTATCGTGCTCGCGCCCTTTGTCGGCGCATTTTCCGATGCACTGCCGAAGGGCCGGGTTATGTTCATCAGTAACGGCATCAAGATAGTCGGTTGCGCTGCCATGCTGTTGGGTTTACATCCGTTGCTCGCTTATGGCTTTGTCGGCGTGGGCGCCGCTTTGTACTCGCCTGCTAAATATGGCATCCTGACCGAATACCTCCCCACCGATAAATTAGTATGGGCAAACGGCTGGATGGAAGGTTTGACCGTCGCATCCATCATTTTGGGCGCCATATTTGGAGGATTATTGATCGGTCATCGTGTTGAGGATCAAGTTATCCATCAACTGAACGTGCTTGAGTTCAATGGCGGCATTGATACCGCTCCTGAGTTCGCTATTTTTGTCATTCTTGGTCTTTATTTCGTGGCGGCGATACTCAATTGTTATATCCCCAAACTGCCCATTGAACACATCTTGTCGAAGCGAGCGCCAGGATTCCTGTTGGCAGATTTTTGGCAAAGTTTCCTGCTCTTGTGGAAAGACCCGTTAGGACAGGTGTCCCTCGCGGTAACCTCTCTGTTTTGGGGAGCGGGAACCAGCTTGCGTTTCATTATTCTCGCCTGGGCTGCTGTAGTATTAAAACTTGATCTGGAGCAAGCCACTCAATTGACTGCCTTAGTCGCGGTGGGCCTTGCCATCGGTTCCGTGGTGGCGGCCAAGGCGGTGCCATTAGAACATGCCGTGAAAGTGTTACCCTTAGGGATAGCCATGGGCTTCGTGGTATTAGGCATGGCCTTAGTAACCGATTGGCGAGCGGCGGCAATAATGCTGGTATTGATTGGCGCCCTGGCCGGCAGTTTTCTGATCCCCATGAATGCATTGCTACAGCATCGAGGTCACCAACTCATGGGTTCGGGGCACTCCATCGCCGTGCAAAACTTCAACGAAAACCTTAGCATTTTATTGATGCTTGGAGCTTATGCTTTGATGATTGATGCCGGATTTTCAGTGCATGCTATTGTGGTTGTGTTTGGGCTATTTTTGTCGGCTACAATGGGCTGGTTATTCAAAAAACATGGCCATGATCAGGACTAATTTTAGCTGCTGATATACTGATGAAAAAACGGGTTTTGATTATGTCGGCGGGAGCGGGAACCGGCCATATCAAAGCAGCTGAAGCTTTGGAGCTTTCCTTTGCCGCTGACGGCCGGGTTGCTGAAGTCATCAATCTTGTACCGATAACTCACACCATCTTTAATTCCCCAGCTTATTTCAAGGGGTTTACAACCCGCAAAACATCTTCGAAAACCAAGCCATTTTGCATATCTTCGGAATACAAAATAGTGCAATTCGTTTGTAGAGCAGCCGCGACAATCAGGCTATCCCAATAGCTGAGACAATAGTGCCCGCGCAACTTACCCGCAATTTGATGTGTTTCCAGGGAAGGCGCGAGCACCCGGTAGCGCCGATAAAAGGCTTCGACAATGCGTCCCAGTTGAGGCTCAGAAAGCTTCCCTTTTTTGAGTAAATTCACCGAAACCTCTGCGATGACCTGCTCACTGACTGTGATTCCTCTACTGTGTTGAATAAGATTTTTAGCCTGCTCGTGACGTTTGTCTTCATCCGGGCGCTGAATGAAGGCATAAAGCCAGATATTTGAATCGACAAACTGTCGCTCACCGTTCATGAGCTTGTTCCCGCATCAACGGCTGGAAATCGTCGAGCACCATAGGATTGTCGAGTAAGTCGGCAATAGCATCGTGAAACTCAACGGTGTGCTCTTCCATTTCTTCAAGTAACAATAAAACTCGCACCCGTCGACCATCGACAAGATGCAGAGATTCAGGAACAGGTATGGTACCGTGGTATAATTGACTCTCAAATTCGATTGCTTGCATGGGGTACTCTCCTTTTATGAAAGGATTATATAGGTTCCGGTAACGTCATTATATGGATAGCGACTTTCTTACCGAGATGACTATTAATTAAAATAACTTGTTAATCAGCTTATGGTTTCTTCGTCTTCAATTTCTTTTATATCAGGTAGTATCCACCGCTTCGTTGTTTCATCGACTCTTGCACCAACAGCAGAAAGCGTACCGTAAATGCTATCCCTCTGAATAGGGCGTCCCAGAATTGCCGAAGCCGATTTTGTGATTTCGCTAGTTTTCAGTCCAATAGAACCTGCTCGCTTTAGCGCTTCGATAATTGCTTGTGATTTTTTCATGCGCCGTGGTTCACCCCACTCTGTTAAAAATAAATAATCTCCATATGATTTACTCACAAGACTACTACGTATAGCAACGGCAAAAAGCACCTCAGGATCTTTTATACGCGAGGCGGGTTCAAAAATACCTTCAAGACAAGGAAAGATTTCACTGATGTGTATTCCATTATTTCGATCCCGCAATATTTTCTGAATAACATCGATTAGCTGTACTTGCTCATCTGCATTAAGTGCTAAATCACGGTCAATTAGCCCCCACAAACCGACGCCAACGCTAATTATCGACTCACTAGGCAGTATCTGAAAAGAATAACCAATGCCACGATCATTTCGTAGTTTCTCTTTAATTTCCGAATTTGACATAGGCTTGCCTGCTTGTATCGGCAGCGAAGTAACCGCCTGCCGTATATCAATTCGGCGTGTAGCTCCACTGGAAATACTGCTAGATTGAACCCAAATGTTTCTTCCAAGATAATTAATCTCGCTTGAATCTTTGAGAGCAATATTTAGAGTGTAAATATTAAGGCTCCCGTCAAAATCTAGTCCTCGCTCATTCAAAATATCTACCAACTCGGGGCATGACCATTGGCGGTCACTGGCACCACAAAAGATGATTTCTAAGACTTCCTCGCGAATCACTGCCCTTTCTTGATGATTCAAAGGGCAGTGCTTAATTACTCCGTAAACCCCTCTGCCATAAAGAAATACTATCTGACCCTCAGCGGTATGACACGCAGCGTTCTGAACTCGCCGTACATCCATGTTTTTAGCATATCGTTCTGATATGCGTTGTGGGATTTCAGAATAATGTAGTGGTCGTTCAGATTCTGAAAGTACAGCCTCAACCAATGCTTCAGCACCACGACCATAACTAAGCAACACTGGCTCACTGTCAATATCAGGCGAAGAAAAATTCGCAAATTGTTTTGCAGCAGTCCATAGTTCGGAGCGTAATTCGCTCCCCTTTTTACCAAGCAAATCCTCAACACTACGCCTGGCCTCCGACATGCCCCATCTGTAATTAACACCTTCTTCCAATAATCGCATGGCTTGTTTCAGCGTCTTATTCCATTCATCCTGAGATAATCTAGAAATAAACAATTGGCCGTTGGCTTGCAAGAGCGAGAACTCACAATCAAGAATATTTTTATGCTCAAGCAAATAACAAAACGGTTCTTCCATTTTCTCGATACCACAAAACCAAGCGTCCAAAATGGGCAAGCCACAAAATGGTAATGGATCATCACGTTCATCAAGTAATTTGGCGAGTTTTGCTCCTAAGCCATCTTTCCAAATTGAGTCGCAGCCTATTTTGTACATACCACTGGCTTCAAGTTGACGCACCCTTTCACGAGTGACTCCTATATCTTCACCTATTTCTTGTAATGTCATAGACTCGGAGCCAAGTCCCATGCGAGCACGAACGGCCTTTTCTTTGTTAGATGGCAAAGAAGAAACCGCTGCGACAATAATTGAAGCCAGAGAGTCAAGGTTTTTAAACTGTGAGCCTAGCCTAATTGCTGCGTTGTTTAAAATGGGTGAGGCAGCATTATCCTCTGCATCAACATATGTCTGACTTGAGCTGTTCAATGCCGGGCCGCGTTCAATTGCTGACTTTAATCGCAGACTCAGGTCATGTAATGAAGTACGGCCAAAATTTGGGATTTCCAGCAACATCTGGGATGAAAAAGATGCTATATCGCCAACAACATTAAAACCCTTTAGCTTTAGTGCGTTGAATGTTCTAACTTGAAAACCGAGGCCATCTAAAGGAACGGCTAGCAGCCAAGATGGCGCACAACGAATAAATACAGTGAGTTCGTCAATAGAAGCATGACCAGAGTTAATTGTTGGCAAGTTAATTGAGGAGAGCGCCCGATTAATATCCTGCAACGATTGCCTACCGAAGTTCGGCAAGTTATATAGATCACTCTCGGTGCACTGAATCAGATCGCCTATGCGAAAAATCCCTTTTCCTCTCAGGCAGTTGGCGGCGCGTACTGGCAGCTTTAAATCATCCACAGAGCGTAACAAAACAGGATCAATTTCTGGATTTTGTTTCTGCTCACCAACCAATTCAGTGTGCTCCGTGGCAAATACAGAAACTTGGCCATCTGTTGTTGAATTAACCAACCCTATTTCTTCGGAAGATACTTCATACCCCCACCCATTCAAAGCCACAAAAAGGGGTATAGTTTCTGCTTCACCTACTGCCATTGGAGCACATGCGCAAACAGTCCCTAAAGCCCATCTCGCACTCGCCGACAAGAGCATTCGGCCGTGAAAGTTGTTGGCGCACTGTGCAAATGACTCTGTTTCAGGTCGACCAAACCCAATATGAATAGTACCGGTTATATCGGTTCGACCGGAATACGGTTCCCAAGCGTCACGCAAACTTTCTAAGTCGCGATGAACTGACGAATCGCACCCTGAATCTGAAAAAATTAATAAATAAGCCCGTAGCGGTTGCATGCGTCAAATATCTTTTGCGTTTTCTTTTGCTTCAGTCAGCAACTTCAAAAAATCAATCTGCCCCTTTTCACTTTCTTGGGATAACCTTTCAACACCCCATTCTGCTAAGCGTTCAGCCCATCGATAAGGTGGAACACCCTCGGTATCCATAAGAAGGCTAATAGCTGTCTCTATGGACTTATCTTCGTCAATCTGCGAAATGTTATAGCGATTCACTTTGGGCGGTATAATTTCAGGGGGGCGAATGCCGCATGCTATCGCCAGAGCAATCCCAACGCGGTAGGCATCGCGCATATCCGTAAAGTGCTTTTCCTCTTGCAGGCGTTTAAGTTTTGCGTCAACACGTTCACTGAGCCCAACTTTACTAATATCTTCAGTCACGAATGAATTCATCATCTTTGCACCAATACTGAATGAGTTGGGGAAATTTCCTTGATTTCATATTGCCCGCCGATTCGGTGAGCCAACACGTTCAAATCATCCGAACCTCGAATCTCTCCATCATGGACAAACAAAATCAATTGGCTGGCTGAATTTGGCAAGTATCCGAGGATGTTTTTGCGATGTTTGGTATCAAGTCGCCCGAAAGGTGTATCCATTACAACTGGGCCAGCTGGACGACCAGCATGGCTTAACCCGGCAATAAGGGAAAGCGCAACAATTTGTTCAGCACCTGCACTACGAAGTAAAACCTCGTTTCCGTTTTGGTCTAGTATCGTCAGGCCGTAATTATCGTTAATCCGCAATCCTTGGTATGCTGTTTGTGTGCTCATCGCCTTAAAAGCTTTGCTGGCTTGAGTTTCTACCGATTGCCGCAAAGCCTCGCGCAATCTTTCAATGCTCAGAGAGAAAGAAGCATAAAGTTTCTCACACATGTCAGCCATTTGTGTTCCACGAGCGCCTCGATATGATTCATCAGGCTGCATGCGTTGTGAGAGGATGCGGATCTCTTTATCTGCGTCATCAATCTTGCTTTTCCTATCGTCAACATCAGCGTTCAAACGCGCTTCATCCTTAAGCACCCCATCACGACGTGAGCGCATTTTCATTATCGCATCGGTATCAAACTCTTTGATCTCTTCCTGCAATTCTTCAATCTGATTTTCTATTTTTGACAAATCAAACTCGAAGCGAGCTAAATCCTTATCGACATCAGATAATCTATCTCCTACGCCATGCCCAATAACTTTGTTCAATGCCCTTATTTGAAGGGCAATATCAGTAAGCCTTGAATCGTCTGCTCCCAGTCCGTGTAATTGAAATTTTAGCTGTTCCAGCTCCATTTCCTTGGCTTCACGTTTACTAGCCTCCAAAGACTGACTACAAGTAGGGCAAATCAGATTGGCCAAATATTGTATAACTTGCTCGATTTGCAACTGGATACGATTGCGCTCCTTGTTCAAATCATTAAACCGCTGCTGCTCTTGTAATAGGGATTCCCGCTTTAAAATTAGCCTCGGTTCTAACAAATCACGCCAAGTCTGCCCAACCAATTGCTGGCGTAAGCTAGTTTTCTGCTTTATTTCCTCCTCAATCTCTTTGCCCCTGGAACGACTGGAATCCAGCTTGCTCTTTTGGCTATAAATCTTTTCCACCTTTTCCAATTCGTCGTCGAGGGTCAATCTCGAATTGCGGGCGTCATCTAACAGCGACTGTAATTTAACCAAATCATTTTCAAAACTTTCGCGTTTCGCTACCCATTGCTGATGCCGTTCAGCGGCCCCCTCCAGCCCTTTTATTTTGCTAGCATCAATAGATTGCTGTTTTTGGGCTTGCTTGAGGATTGTTTTAATATGATCTCGTCCATTAGTAAGAGCAGGCACACCCAGAACCTTTTCAATCTCCTCCTTGATTTTTTTGCCATGCTCGCTGCCTTCAATTAATAACTCTTCATATTCTTGAAGTAGTTCACCATCGAAGAGAAAAAAACGGGAAACTTGTTCAGGTGCAAATTGATTGATTTCAGCGTCGATTTCATTTCCAGGTATTGCAGCACCATCCTTTTGCATGTAAGTATCAACTTGAATATCTTCTGGACGCTCTGGTTTTGCCACCAGATTTTTCATTGTCGCTACACGACGCAAATCATACTGACTGCCATTCGCTTCAAATTCAATTCGGGTTTCCATTACCCGTGCCCCCTCATTAACCGCCTCCCGGTTTGGCAGCAAATGCAATGGTATTTGACGCAAGTGTCGACCATAAGCATACTCATAAAAAGTCCAGCGAATAGCGTTTAGCAAGCTGGTTTTTCCGCGCATATTGTCGCCAAAAACAATCAGTGTGTTACGAGACTCATCTTGCGGAAACTCAAGAACAGCATCCCCTTTGTAGGGCATGAAATTATGCATAGAAAGACGCTTGAGTTTCATTGAGCACCCCTTTGAAAATTGCTGAGTTCTTCATCAATCAGTTTTTGCAATGCATCTATGGCCGCTTTGTCTTCAGGACTAAACTGGTGAGTCTTCTCAACCTGATAAATCGCCTTAATTAGCTCTGTCGGCAAATCGGGTGCTTCCTCACGCGTAGCGTCAAGCAATGCTTCCAATGCCATATCTTTTATTGTGTCGATCATGACTCCTCCTCTTCCTCTATTCCAATATCTCCAGTTTCTTCTGGATCAAAACCCATCTCACGAGCAATTTGCCGTAATTCTGCACCAGCCGATTTATTGAGTGCTGAGTTTGAAAACTCAATCGCACGTAAAAGTTCTGATTTCAACAATGATAATTGTTCTGGCTCGTCATCTACGCTGACAGGAACGACAATGGCATCGTGAATAATTGCCAAATGCTTGCCTGTGGCTGTTCTTAAAACACGCCCCCGGCGCTGGATGAATTGCCGGGGATTTTGTGAAGACGCCAAGATCAACGCATGGGATACCGCTGGAATATCCACTCCTTCGTCTAAGCACTTTATCGAAACAAGAACACCTCCAAACTTGCGAAACCAATCAAGTGTTGCGTCCTTATCCCCATCCATGCGGGTATGGTATTCAATGGGGTCTATTCCCTCAAGTTTAAGCTGCTGCATTGTTTCACGCAATTGGTCAACATCTTCACAGTATATTAACCAACCTTGTCCGGCCTCATAGTATTTCTTGATAATCTGTGCTGCCAGACGAGGTTTGCCGGATGCTTTTTTTGCAATTCGCGAACGCTGAATAAGCAACATCTTGATACGATCTGATAACTTCGTTTCCCCCTCTGAATTATTTAACTTAATTATTTCTATTCCAATCTGGCGTGTAAATGTTTTCCAAGCGTCAGCCTCATCAGCAGTTAGGCGGATTGAGTGGGGATGGTATTCATATTCGACCAATCGACCTGATTTGACGGCATCAGATAATGTAATAGGTGGGGGAACAACAGAGCCAAAATAATCGAATATTTTGGCAGTTCCTTCTGGATCGCCATATCTCTTCGGGGTCGCCGAAAGCCCTAATCGATGCCCCGTGTCTATTTGTAAACATTGTGAATTATAAGGACTGCCAACTTGGTGAACTTCATCAGCAATCAACATCAAGTGCGAACCTTGATACAAGCATTGCCTGAAAGCATCGGTGGCCGCCGTTTGCATCGTCGCGATAATCACCCGAGGGCCAGTCGCATGAGGAGTACTCAAGCCTTTTATTCGGCCCGGTCTTTTCCAACGGTTATGTCCTGCCCCAGCAAGAACAATTACTGCATCGGGCAACTCTGTTTTAACTTCCTCATTCCATTGCTCAAGCAATATGCGGCTAGGCACGAGAATCAAAACGGGCAAGTCTTTGTTTAAATGGCTTCGTGCCGCCTCAAGGGCAGTAAAAGTTTTGCCGCTGCCCGTGGCATGTTCAAAAATCCCTCTGCTCCCTTGTTGACGCCAGGATTCAATTGCATTGATTTGATGAGGCAATGGATCGCGTTTGTTTGTGCGAGCAGTGGGAACGGGCGTAGGTATCAAATTCTTTTCAGCTTCGTCGAGACTGCCGAACGCTTCCTTGCAAAGACAATGGCGTACCGCATCAGGAAATGGCAGCGTTTGTACTTCCGGTGTATTGCCAGCCCACAGATTGTCGAAATTTGCTTCGTGACGGGCAGACCTCTCTTCTTCAATGCTATGTCGCCAACTGCAAAAGACTTCGATAGATTCAAAATTTCCTTGTGGATGCCAGCCGCTCCAAGACTCATTGGCAGAACCAATAAAGCTAACACGATTATGTGCTTCATCAATAAATACACCGATTTTTTCGTGGTACAGCCCCTGTGAAGGCTTACGAATAGCAAGTTTGATTTCCAATGCTCCAACTGTCACAAGCGTCGCAAGCACCCGCGTCGGATATTTTGTATCTGGGTGAGCAAGCAGGCGTTCGATCTCGTCAATTAACTGTGCAGAAGCAATTTCTTCTCTTTTCAAATAACCCACGCGAATTGTTTCTGTGTCGTTTGCATCTAATTCCGGTGAGCAAACAAGTTGAATCTTTCCACCTCGACGCGCGAAATCAATGATTGCCGTACCTGCGATGAGATACACACTCGAGCGAAAGTAACCAACTGCTCGTTTATAGAGAATAGATTGGTGCAAGCAGGGAGCATATAAATCCATAATGGGATCGCTTGATCCTGTACGATAGTCTGTTTGCAAATTTAGGTTTGCAAGTCCTTGTTTTTGCTTCAGCATGCGCGGTTATTTAAAATTTTTGAAGCAGGGTTTTATATTGATGAACTAAAAAATATGAAACAGCTAAATTTCTAAAGCTATCATTTATACTCAGTTGTTGAAAAATTTTATCATATCTCTCTCGTTAGGTAGTCATTCCTTCTATGACTTAATCTATCAGTTATGCGGTGTTTTTACTGCATAAGCTGCCGCGTCGTAGCGAACATAGATTAAACCTATCATCAATCCGATATTTTTAAGTTATATTTCCGCACCCGATAGCGTAGCGTTTCCCGGGTGGCTCCCAGCGCCCTGGCTGCTGCGGTCAGGTTGTTATCTGCCCGTTCCAGGGCGGTCTTGATAATAAAGCAATCCATATCGTCCAACGCCATGCTGCCATCTAGGGGCAACCAAATGCCCTGTTCGGTTTGTATCACTTGGACGGAAGAAGGCTGTCCTGGCAATTGCAGCCATTGTCCAGGAAATGTAGGCCCATCGGAAAACAATACGCAACGTTCGATGACGTTACGCAGCTCCCTGACGTTGCCCGGCCAGTAATGCGCTTTCAGCTTGTCCCACACCGTATCGGGGATATCCTTAACCTGCCGTCCGGCTTTGGCGTTGTATTCGGCGACAAATAACGGCACCAGCTCGTCCAAGTCTTCTACGGCCTCGCGCAACGGCGGCAAGATCAGCTTGAATACGCTTAAACGATGATACAAATCGGCGCGAAAGCTGCCGTCCTGGGCCATCTTTTCCAGATCACGGTTACTGGCGGCGACTATCTGCACATCGACCTGAATTTCCTTTTCCCCGCCCAAGCGTCGGACTTTGTGGTCTTCAATTACTTTGAGCAATTTTGCTTGCAAATCCAGCGGCATTTCACCGATTTCGTCCATGAATAATGTGCCGCCATCGGCCTGTTCGAGCAGGCCGCGATGCCGTCCTGCGGCTCCGGTAAATGCGCCGGGTTCATGACCGAACAGTTCCGATTCCAGCAGCTCACGTGGCAACGCCGCACAATTCACTTCAATCATCGGTTGCTGGGCGCGGGAACTGCCGTAGTGCAGTATGCGCGCCGCCAAACCTTTGCCGGTGCCGCTCTCGCCGCCGATAATTAGTGCGCTGAATGGTACTTGGGTCAGCTTTGCCAATAACTGCCGCATGTCTTGCGCCTGTCGACTATGTCCGACATAAGCATCCGGTGTATAACGCCGGTGCCGGTGCTTAGTTTGATCGACAACCCGCCGCTGGATCGAGGCACTACGCGCTGCGCTGGCGACGATTAAATCAAGCCGATCCAGATCGCAGGGCTTTTCCAGAAAATCATAAGCTCCCAGTCGCAGAGCCCTGACCGAATCCGGCACATTACCGTACCCGGTTAAGAACAACCATTCGGTACTACCGATCTCACTTTTGATCTTTTCCATGAAATCCAGCGCATTACCATCCGGCAAATTCATGTCGGAAAGGATCAGTAACGGCTCGACTTTTTTGTTCAGCAGTAATTCCCGTGCTTCACTCAGATTGCTTGCCAGTACCACATCCCAACCGGACTGACGATAATGACGGGACAGCTCGGAACCTAACAGTTTTTCATCTTCAATGATCAGCAGGGTTTCTATCATGATTTATCTCTGGCTAGGCATTCATTGGGCAAGAATATGGATACGCATGCACCATGAGTTTCTTGATTGGTTAGGCTGATTGTACCGCCTACGTCTTTCACAAAGCGTTGTACCATCGCCAGCCCCAATCCGGTGCCGCGTTGTCTGCTGGTGCGAAATGGCCGGATGCCATGCTCCAGCATGTCCTTGGAAAAGCCGATGCCGTCATCCTGCACGTCGATGCGTAAGCCCTGTTTAGATGTGCGGGCCTTGATGCGGATAGTTCCTGAATTGCCTTCAAGCGCATCGGCTGCATTCAATATCAAATTCAACAGGGCCTGACGTAACCCGCTTTCGGGCAGATGCACCGGCAATGCGCAAGGAGCTTCTATTTCCAGCTGTATGGTTTCGGCAATCTGGTAACGGGTTAATGCGACCAAATCCCTGATTAACGTCCGCACATCAAAAGCGGTTGTTTCTTCCGGCGAATGACGACTTTGATCAAGCATATCGTTAAGCAATATCGCCATCCGTTTCAGTTCGGCATTGATCAAATCCAGCCTTTCAAGCTGATCCCTGTCATCAATTTCACGGCGTAAATTAAGAATTGCCATTTGAATGCCCGCCAACGGATTGCGTATCTCATGGGCTAATTCTGCGGCGACTTCACCGATTGCCGCCAACCGGTCGGCTCTCGCCAGACTGTATTGCTGTTCCAGTAAAGCTTGCGTGGCTAACCTGACTTCATGCTGCAGCGATTGGGCATGCAAGCGATTGGCATCTTCCAGTTCCGCCAGGTGCTTAACCATCTCGTTATAGCTGATAAATACCGGCAACAGCAACGGATCAAGATGATCGGTGGTAATCGGGGTAAAATTTTCTTCGGTCAAATGTTGCAGAAGCTCTCTCAAATCATTAAGCGGATGCAGGATTCTGAAGCGTAAAAACAAGAACGCCACGAACAATATCGCCGTAAATATAGCTAGGGCCATATACAATTCGGTTTGGGTATCCAGGCTGATATTTTCCAGCAATTCATCACGCTGCAATGTCTCGTTATCCAGCGTTTTGTCCATCAATTTAAGCGCCGCTAAGAGATAATTATGTTGTTCTTCTTTTTTTAATGCGGATAAGTCAGCCAGCATCGTTCTGACCGTTTCCAGACTTGCTCTGGTCTCCTCTGACAAATAACGCTTATCCATCATTAAAGCATCCATTTCACCTAGCGTTTTTGTCAACGCTTCGGGATGCGAATCCGACACCGTGTCGGTCAAATATTCAATCAGTGATTGCTGTAGTCCCACCGATACATTTTGGATGCGGTGCGAATAGTTGACATAAGAAAAAACCGTTTCAAAGTGATGCACATTCCGCCAGATCATGCCGCCAAGTATGGCAAGCGCCATCAACAACAAACCCAGGAAAGCTAAGCCACGCAGCTGGGCAGGACGGTAAAAAATGGGTGTCATTTAAAATAAAAGAGTCAAGGTGAAAGGGGTTGTAATCTGCTCACTAATTCGGCTACAGATAAACTAAGTAAGGTTAATTATCTTATGTGTATAACAGGCCCATAAGTTAAACAAGCTCAAAGGAGAAAATCACCGTAATCAGTGTCATTGAGACCAATCCAAGTAAGAAGATTATTTCCGCCCAGCGCTCCAAACGTTCGGTGCTTTGTTGTTCTAAACGAATCGATGAAAATGAAAGTAAAGCGCTGATCATGAACAATACGCTGTCAACGGCCAAAGCTTTATCGATCAGATAATTGGTCAGCCCCGGAGCCATGCTTTTAACAATGCTGATAACCATAATACAGGCACCCACCATCGCCGCAGAATTCGGCAAGATGTGATGGGAAAGATTGCTGGAATTAGACTCTTTCATATTCGATTAATCCGTTACCGGTCTCCCCGGTTTTTTGCCATAATAAAAGCGGTATGGGGGACATGCAAAAGGTCGGCAATCTTCCGCACCAGATATTCCTCGTTCATATCCAATACGCCGTCAATAAAGGCAATTTTCCATAGCGATTCAATCAGACGAACTTTTTGCTCCTGGCTGTATTCCTTGTTGATTAAGGACGTAAACTGAAAATAATCGGTCGCCTGCTTTCGTTGTTGTTCGGCTAAGGCAATTAAAGCCGTTGCCTGCTCAACAGTTAAAGAAAAGTTCTGCTGAATCAGAGATTGAATAATGTCTTGTTCCTGTGGTTCAACTTTATCGTCCATATGCATCATTTCCAGAAACAAAACGATAGTCGCAAGTTGTAGTTTATCTTCTGAACTGCCTTCCGGTGCTGACAGCGCAAGATGTTGCTCAAAAAAAAGTTTGATTTGGTTAAGCATTTTTAAAGGATTCCATTTATTTCGATGAACTCATCGCATCAAGATTATTTTGAGCCGCAGAATGTCCCTGATCGGCAGCTTGACGATATAACTCAAGAGCCTTGGCTTCGTTCTTGGGTACGCCTAAGCCATTTTCAAATAGATAAGCGAGGTTGTACTGCGCATCAGGATCGCCAGCTTGCGCTTCCCTTTGCAATTTCGCGATTTTGTCTTCTGTCACCGTAGTCACAGCAGGAGGCGCAACAGTTTTTGCTTGGTTGCTGTCGGCTGCTTTTTCGGTGCAGGCGACAAGTAATACCGCAGTTGTTACTACGATAGCAATAGGATGCAGTTGTTTGTATCGTAGTAACATCATTAATTCGGCTTCGGTTGAAGAATGAAAATAAGATAATCGTCTTTTATCTCATAATAGCAGTTATTAAGTCCAGTCGTCTCCGCTATCGCTAGCTCCATCGTCATCCCACGAGGACGAGTCCGCTACGCCAAAGTCAGTGCCGCCCATGTCGTCATTATCAGCGATGTCACTGGGCGCGGCCCATGGTGAGGCATCATGGCGTGGCTGCTCAGGGAGCACATTATTCTTATCGCCATCGATAAAGTGATGCATTAGCGCTTCACCTGCAACAACACCGGCACCCAAGGCCGCTCCTGTTGCCAGATTCCCCATAAGACCAGAACCCATTCCGCCCGCAGCCGGTTGCCCCATGATCGAACCAGCTCCACTTGCGCCGACGGGTGACATGTTTGAACCGGGAGCATTGCCGCCGTAACTATTGGCGGGAACCCTATTGGAGTTCCTCCGACTCATGTAGCCAATGAACAATACAACTAAACCTATACCTAAGATTAAAAGAATCCACGGCATCCAATCTTTAACGGCAGGCGGCATGCTTTGAGCGCCGATGTTTGGTTGTGCCGTTCCATTTTGTGCGGAAGAAATGCGGCTTTTAAGATTATTCACAGCTTCCGGTTTGGCAAAGGGCAAGCCAGGCTGTAGGCGTTCAGCGGTACCCAATTCGACGCTGGCATTGCTTAATAGGCCTTGTTTGGCCAGCAATTCGGCTTCGACAAAATGCGCCTTGGCACTGTCGGGATGGTCGTGCAGCACTTTGTCCATCATAGACTGCGCCTCACTAAATTTCCCTGCTTCAGCAGCCAAATAAACTTGATGCATCGTAGGTTCTTCTTCGGCAAAAGCGGGCGTGGCTAAAAACAGCAGTGCGAGGGTAATAATGGAAGGTTTTAACATTGATTGAACTCCAATTTTAAATTATGTAAATGATAAGTTTGGTACGGCAATAAGAATGTCGTTTGCTTAATAAATAATGGGCTAATAACTTAACAATCCGGCACTAAGGCAAAGCGGGAACCGAAAAGTGTTTTTGTAAATCCGTTAAACGCGGCTGATCCAGATAAACATCATCAGGATAATAACCGATATGATACACCCCCAGCTTTCTCAATAATTCCAGTTGTCCAATGAAAACCGACGAGGGAATTTTCTCCATTGTTTTCCAATTGACCGTTTGCAACTCAAACACGGATTTCTTTAAGCCTTCGGGATGATGAGCCGCGGCGGCGACTAAATCCGTCAGCCATTGGACAGGTTTTTTTTCTTCCATAAACGGCATGGTCTCAATAACAACGTAGTCATAATGCGCTAAAAATGATTTGAACGACTGGGCATACCATTCTTCACTGTCCGATTTTAACAAAGGCAAGACATATATATTGCGTGCTGTTTTTATCCCAGGACGATTATCCCGCATCCTATTAGCCAGCTCATCGGTAAATTGACTAATCAGTTCAGTTTTATGCCGAGTCCATTCCTGGCGCATTTTGGGGCTTGATTGTAATTTTTCAAATTGATCGGGCAATCCCCAAACATCACGCCCAAAAGATAACGCTGCGGACGATACATCTTCGCGATCGGATAAAATACCGTCGTCGTGAAATAAGATCCCGTCAACATTACAATATCGGCCTAAGTCCTCATAGATTTCAGTTATATAGTGCCGTGCTTCAGGTTGAAAAACTGAAAGCCGCGTATAAATATGGCTGGATTTTTGTGCTTTACCGTCCCGCCATTCCTGCACATACCATGAATCCGGCAACTTGTTTTGATAAGCAAAAATCGGCAGCCATGCATATACATTCACGCCTGCTCGTGTTTTCAATTGCCAAGCGACGTGACTCAACAAATCCTGTTTGACCGGTAAGTGTCGGTTAGGAAAATACAAGGCATCGGCATTGCCGTCACCGTCCGAGTCTGAGTATGCCTGAAGAAAAACGGTATTAATATGCATGTTTGAGATGCGCTGAATCTCGGCTTCAATATTGCGCTCGGTCTGCTTTGGATCTTTGTCGTAGAGAAAATCCATGTCCAATTGCGCTATCCGCAAAGGCCTGTCGGTACGCAGCTTACTCACGATTTCAGCAAATTGCCGGACATCCGGGTTATCCGTCATGATTAAACGACGCAACACATCGATATCGGCCACTGTATTAAAGCCGTCAACCAAGCCCATGGTCATAGTCATTCCGGCTTCGCGCGAAGCTTCCAAGGCAATATCGTTATATTCCCCATACGGCCAGACCATCACTCTGGGCCACACGCCAGCGTGTTGAAAAATGAATTCAGCACTTTTCGTCAGAGCATTATGAATGCGCTCACGATACTGCTCATCGGTTTCATAATGCCCGGTCGAAGAGTCATATAACCGGGTGACCGTCGCAGCTTGCTCATCGTCTTGCGGATTAGCAACAGCGCTTTTGTGTAGATCATAAGTATGTGAAGCCATTTCTACCAGACCAGACTTCACCATTTCCCGCACTTGATCCCAAGTGAGCAATTGTTTGCCTGCTTCGTCCGGCGCATCAATGCCGTCTATCCAGGTACCTATTAAAGCAACAGTGGCCGGGTAACGATACTTTTTTAATATCGGAAAGACGCGAGTGTAAAAACTCTGATAACCGTCATCAAAGGCCAACAATACGGATTTGTCGGGTATCGAATTCTTGCCTGCAGCTGCATCAAGAACGTTCTGCACGCTGACGATTTTATAGCCGTTTTTCTTCAGCCAACCCAAGTGTTCTTCAAAATGATCAACGCTGACATCCATCGAATTTAACGAAGATTTTGCACTGCCGACTTTCACTATATCGTGGTAATTGAGCACCAAGAAGTGATGTTCTTCAGCATGAGTCACTCCTGCATAATTCATCAGAAAAGCCAACAAAAATAGATTCTTAATCCATCTAATATTTAACTGAAACATAACCCTCGGTTTTCAAAATTTACGAAGCTTACAAAGACTTGTTTTATACGAGAGGCTTCGCTTTTCAAGCAAACGCTTAAATAAGCTGAAAAAATCCGGCTAGCCGTCATCGCCAATAACAATTAATAGTTTTCTGTTACCGACTTAGGAATTTAATTCGTCAGTCATTATATTTTCGATGAAAAACATTGAATACGGCGGTGGCTTTTAACACAAACCTACAGACTCTTAAGCCATTTCCATGCCACAAATCGCCCTTCGAATAACATGAGCGAAATCAATCCTATTCGCCAAACAATAAGGGGGGGAATGGATAAGAAAGAGGATAAAGGTTGAAAAAAACCTTTTCATACGGTTTTTTTCAACCACATTAAATTAATACAACTTCCTCGCGAATAGAGAATTGATGTTGAGTAACGATATTTGAAGTATGATCGATCAAGTTCATAACAACAAAAGATGCTTATCCGGTTGTATTTGTATAGGGCGAGCCATCCTGTAAATTATGCGTAACAAACGCTACCATTAAATTCAAATCTGAGGGCGGGAAAAAAATGGCCAAATCAAAGGTGAAAGAGATCAAGTGGTTTTCCGATGTGGAGGAGCACGACTACCCGGCCGCTGAATCCTATCTCAGGATCATTTATAGTGAGGATAGAGTTGCCGACATGATAACTAGACTTAGAACTGCGACCATCGTACAGTTCAAAGCGAAAGACATCTTCAGGGCTTCTCAACTTTCACTGCTGGGGGTGAGCAATTTACATGTCGAGAAAGACAGGAAAAAGATTCGAAAGGAAATAAGTCTCTCCCCTCTCCTACTCCTAAGAGACGAATCGAACGGTAAAGTGGTAATTGCGGATGGTTACCATAGATTGTGCGCCATCTACGAATTCGACGAAGACGCCTGGATCCGTTGCAAAATCATTTGAGGAGTTCAGATGTAGTGGTTCAATCCCAATCTGGCAGTTACTTAACTTTCGTCGTTAAAATTTAAAATGCTATGACTCGCCCATATCAACATTTAATCAAATCTGAACTAAAGGTGTTACGCCTTAGGCTTAAAATTTCAACCTACCAATGAAGCTCGCCATTTATCCACCTAGCAGAGGGCTACTTCTTGCCGATGCGGTTGCAGGATTATCGGTTGCCTTTATTTTGCTGCCTGAGGCTGTCGCTTATGCAGCTATTGCGCATCTTACGATTCAAGCTGCTATAACTGCCGCATTGGTGGGTTTAATATGCTACGCATGGTTAGGGGGTAGCCATTTTGCTGTTGTTGCGCCAACTTCATCCGCTGCGGCACTACTGGCGGCGGTTGTTCTATCATTGCGCCCGGTTGATAGTCATGTTGCTGAAGCTTTAGGCGTTGCTCTGGTGATATTAACGGGCGTTGGCTTATTAGTCTTTGCCAAAGCTAAACTTGGGCGACTTTCGGCATTCGTTTCGCGTCCGGTGCTGCATGGTTTTTCGTTTGCTTTAGCGGCAACCATTATCGCTAAACAACTGCCGATCATACTAGGCATTAAAGTCCAGTCTTCTGATCCTTTTCATATAATCGTTGAATTATTCAATCACGTCCATGAATGGGCTATCTGGAGCGCTACGATTGGTTGTGGTGCACTAATTTTATTATGGGCGCTGAAACGTTGGCCCACTGTACCGGGCGCTTTTGTGGTGTTGGTATTCGGTATCTGTTTAAGTAATACTGTGAATCTTGCCGACTATAATGTGGCTATGGTCGGGTCTGTATTAATCAAGTTACCGGGGCTGACCTTACCTCAGCTACCACTGGAAAAGTGGGCTCAGTTAGCGGAGCTGGCGTGTGGTTTACTGGTTATCATTGTTGCCGAATCATGGGGAAGTATTCGTAGCCTATCGCTCCTTCATGGCGATGTCGTAGAACCCAACCGTGAACTGTTTGCGCTAGGCACCGCCAATCTTGTTTCAGGTTTACTTCAGGGCATGCCCGTCGGCGCAGGATTTTCAGTCAGCACTGCGAATGAGCAAGCGGGAGCGCAAAGCAAACTGGCCGGTGTAATTGCTGCATTAGTGTTGCTTTTAATGGTCGTTTTTGGACAGGCGTGGATAGGTCATATTCCAGAACCCATCGTTGCAGCAGCTGTCATCAATGCCTTGAGCCATGCGTTAAGTCCCAAAGCACTCCTTTATCTGTGGCGAATGGATCGAGATCAATATCTTGCGCTGGCTGCGGTTGTAGCCGTTTTAGCTTTTGGAGTGTTACATGGAATGCTGCTTGCGATAGGCTTGTCATTAGCATCCGCTATGCGCTCCTTCAGTCAGCCTTTGGTGAGGGAGCTAGCGGAACTGGGGCATTCACGGGATTATGTGGATAGAGAAAATCACCCCAAAGCCCAACCCCAGGCCAATCTATTAATCCTGCGTCCCGAAGAACCGCTGTTTTTTGCCAGCGTCGAAGGCATTCTGACTGAAGTTCAACTGCGATTAGAACGTAGTAGCGATGCGCAGGTTCTTATTATAAGCCTTGAACAAAGTGCAAATCTTGACAGTACTGCGGCTGAATGTTTGATTGAATTTGCTGATAATCTTAAGCATCAGAATAAAGTGCTTTTATTGGCCCGAGTCAAAGACCCGATCAGGCAGTTATTGCTAAAACTGGCAGAGGAGCAATTCCATGGCAAACTCTTTTGGAGCGTAGACGATGCGGTTATTGGTGCTCAAAAAAATGCGTCGTTAAATCCGTCTAACGCTGTTCGTCAACATTCCGATCACGCTCCGTTTTCATGAAAAAACAGTATTGGTTCATGTATAACTGACACCAAACTGCTAGCAACCCAAGAAATAAGTCATTCATTTGAAAGTTGGAAACGGGGGTTTTCAACCAAAAGCTTTGGTTGATTTAAACTAATACCGCAACCGAATGCCCTATTTTTATCCCATTTAAACCCGCTTAGCTATACGATTCGCACAGCAGAACACCCGCTTATTACAGTTAAATATCTTTGATTTTACAGAACTTTTTTCTTTCATCTGAATTAATACTTAAGTTTTGACATTAAGGCTGAAATTGCCTGGCACGGCTTATGCTTTATCTGAAATATCAATTTGTAATCTTCGCCTTTTAGATATGAATTCCCAGTACGTTAACGTAGCTTTTAGTAACAATGCCGAGGTTAAAAGATAACAGTATGGCTTATCGTGAACATACCCAACCGATTTTGGAAGGTTCCAATGAGACGGTTAACGATTTTGAGTTTGACCTGGACGCCTCAATAGAACATATCGCCCATTGGCTACCGGCTCAAGGGCCTATCAAAGACTTCATACATCACAACACCTTACATGCCGTCCAGCATCATCCGTTTCATGAGGGCGTGGCTATCGCCGCAAAAGTTTTCGGCGCACGCAGCTATTTACCTTTGGATGATTATCAAAACCTGTACCATCAAGGCCGGATCACCGACGATGCAATTAATTGGGCTGTCGAGCATTCGGGACAGGATAAACAAAAGCACGAGCAGCTTCGGGAAACCTTGTTCGAGCAAGACGATACAGGGCATTATCCGCCAGTTTCGCTAGCCAATCATGGCATACGTAATGCTTGGTTGACCCAGCTCGAAGTCGACCTGAATTCATTGGTGCATCCAATCCTGTTCCGCCTGTTGGGCAATTTTTTGGATCAAGGCATTAGCCGATGGAGCCTGCCCAAAAGCGGCGAACATTTTTTGGACTGCGTATTACGCTTAGCGCAAAACAGCTTAATGCCTCTCTACCCTTTAAATATGCCGGGGGCAAATGAGCTGTTATCTCAAACCCCGGATCAGGCGATTAAAACCTGCTTGAAAAAAATAGTCGGCGATGAGCAGCTGTACGAACAATACCTGCTGGAAGTGCTGTTGGCTCATCCAGGCTGGGCCGGTATGGTACGTGTTATTGAACAAAATCCCAAATCGCTGCTCGCTCGCCGTGAAATTTCGCTTAAAGAAATGCTGGTAGTGGAGCTGGTTATCGAGCTGGCTTTTTTGTATAAGAAAAAAGGCGTTCACTTTTCGGGCATAGCCGATGTGCCTCACCCAAAAGGCACACCGCTACTCAAAAACGGTGCGCTTAAACCGATAATTCCGTTACGGTTAAAAGTCTGGCACGAAGCGATGGAATGGTCGTTACATAGCGAATTGCTGATGGCCTTGAAATCGAAAGCATCGGCTCCGACGATTAAACCCTTACCTGAAGCCCAAGCGCTATTCTGTATTGACGACCGGGAATGTTCTTTAAGACGCAACCTGGAAGAAATTAATCCTTCCATAGAAACTTTCGGCGCGGCTGGATTTTTCGGCATCGACTTTCTTTATCAAGGCTTGGACGATGCTTATCCGGTCGCGCAATGCCCTAACATCATCGTGCCTAAACATTTAATCAAAGAATCGGGCAACATATCTGAATCGGACAATAAATCTAAGACAGGTAATTTGACCAACATGCATTTCACTGCGCATTCGATGTTTCGGGGATGGCTTTATACCCAAACCCTGGGATTGGGTTACGCAGTGCGGATGGCCTGGAATGTATTCCGTCCGGGCTCTAAACTACCGGAAATCAGAAGCTTGAGTGAAGTGGAGTCGCATTCCCAGCTACATCTACTTAGGGAATCCGACGAGCCAACCGAGGATGGTTATCTACTGGGATTTTCTTTTACCGAAATGGCTGATCGGGTCGGCGGCTTGCTGAACAATATCGGTTTAACCAAAAGCTTTGCCCCATTAATCGTTGTCGTCGCTCACGGCTCCAGCAGCGTTAATAATCCACATTTTGCCGCTTACGATTGCGGGGCTTGCTCGGGTAAACCGGGCGCACCGAATGCCCGCGCATTCGCCTGGATGGCTAACCATGAATCGGTACGAGCCATCCTGCTAGAGCGCGGCATCGATATTCCAAGCGAGACCCGTTTTGTCGCAGCACTACACAATACCAGTCGCGATGAAATCACTTATTTCGACAAACATTTGTTGCAGCAACATCCCATTTCCGGCTTGCATCCATTCCAGCATGCCATGAAAAAGGCGCTGCAACGCAATGCCCGGGAACGCTGCCGTTGGTTCGAACTGGGGCCGCAATCGCATTCCAATGAAGAGGCTCACGAGCATGTTGTGGAACGCGCCTCTTCCATCTTCGAACCGCGCCCGGAATACAACCACTCCAACAATCTTTACGCTATTGTCGGACGCCGTGACCTGACCAAAAATTTATTCATGGATCGCCGCGCTTTCCTGCATTCTTACGACCCGGCAACGGATGCGCAAGGCGACATCATGGTGAAAATATTATCGGCCGTTATTCCGGTCTGCGGCGGTATCAATCTGGAATACCTGTTCTCGCGCATCGACAATTCGGTTTATGGCGCAGGCACCAAGCTGCCGCACAACGTGATCGGCCTGCTTGGCGTCGCCAACGGCGTCGAAGGCGATTTACGCACCGGTTTGCCCTCGCAAATGATCGAAGTGCATGAACCGGCACGGTTGCTGATCGTAGTCGAACAGACCTGCGATATTCTGGATAAAACTATCGACAAACTAGGTTCGCTTAAAGAGTGGCTCGATAACGAATGGGTGAGATTTGTATCTTGTCACCCGCAGAGTCGTGAGCTTTTCTTGTACTCCGTTAACGGTTGGGAAACGGTCGAATTTCCAGACGATACCGAAGTTCCTTACGCAAGCCATTCCGAACAAATCATCGTCGGTCAAACCAAAACCATACCGGTTCATCATTTGATCGGGAAGCACGCATGAACGGATTAATGTTAACCAGCGAGTTCATTCCTTTACTGGGTTTTCTGTTTATTTTCCTGACTAGCAGAAACAACGAGAAAAAAATTGCAACTATCAGCTTCTGGTTTAGTCACGCCTTAGGTATTAGTATCGCCGCGCTGTCAATTGCTTGGGGTATCGAAGGTTTCCAAAGCCATGAGTTCGAGTGGTTTACGCTGTATGCGACCGATAATTACAGCTTCCCGATATTGTTTTATCTGGATCGGGTCGGCGCTGCCTATCTGTTTTGCACCTGGGCGATTTTTTCGATTATCGTCAAATATTGCCGCGTTTATCTGCACCGCGAAACCGGTTTCAAACGCTTCTTTTTGACCATTTTTGGCTTCATATTCGGGCTGAATCTGATCATCATGTCCGGTTCCATCGACATGCTGTTTGCCGGTTGGGAGATTGTCGGCATCACCTCGTTTTTACTGATCGCATTCTACCGGCACCGCGTACAGCCGGTGCGCAATGCCTTAAGGGCTTACTCCATCTACCGGTTTTGCGATATTGGCTTATTGCTCGGCACCTGGATGAGTCATATGCTGTTTCATGAAAGCCAGCATTTCAGCGAATTGGCTCATTTGTTCGATAACGCCGCCTTGCCTCCCGCAGGTTATGCCTCCTTATTGTTACTGTCGTTTTTGATTCTGATTGCAGCGTCCGGTAAATCGGCGCAGTTCCCCTTCTGCTTTTGGCTACCCAGAGCTATGGAAGGGCCGACGCCTTCCAGCGCTATTTTTTACGGGGCTTTGTCGGTACATTTAGGCGTGTTTTTGTTGTTTAGAACCACACCGATTTGGAGCTACCATTATCTGACCCGATTTATCGTGTTCAGTATCGGTTTGTTGACCGTCATCATTGCCAGCATTTCCGAAAAAACCCAGTCGAACATCAAAGGGCAAATCGCTTACGCCTCGATTACCCAAGTGGGCTTCATGTTTATGGAATTGTCGTTGGGTCTTGAAACGTTAGTATTGTTCCATTTTATGGGCAATGCGTTTTTACGCTCCTATCAATTATTGGTGTCGCCCTCTATCGTCGCGCATTTGTTACGGGTGGAAGGTTCCACCGATACCGATTTTTATATCAGGAACAGCTCAAGATTTCAGTTCCTGCCCGCGTCGATCCGCAACACGCTGCCGGAAGTCTTGCAAAACACGCTGTATGTGTTCTCGCTACAAGAAGGCAACTTGGAGCTGATGGTGCGTAGCGCTCTTTGGGAACCATTAAAACGCATCGGTGCAACCATCAACCGCATCAATCCTTGGTTGAAACTGTTGAGTGGCTTAGGCGTTTTTGCATTGATTTGGGTCGCCATTACTATGCTCGGCGTAAGCGCGCATTATCTGGCGATTCCAATGTCCGTGCTTATGGTGCTCGCATCGTTGAGCGCTTTCAGCCAAAAGCACAGTCCGTTTAGCGTCTGGAATGCAATTACCTTAAGTTCGATCTTGGCTGGAATAGCAGTTTGTTTTTTAAATCCAGGCGCTTGGTTCGACGTATTGATCTTTGCCAGCGGCATCATTCCTGCATGGATCTTAGGCATAGCGGCGTTAGCCAAGCTGCTTAAAAACGAAAACTTTGCCGACTCACCGTTCGCTTATCGGGCGATGGCGGAAACCCAGCCGAAATTTTCCTTGCTGCTGTTTTTGAGCTTCTTAGGTTTGGTCGGATTTCCGATTTCACCGGCCTTTCTCGGAGAGGATTTATTGTTGTCCCACGCCAGCAGCCATGCTCCTTGGTTTGCGCTGCCGATCACCATTGCCTTCGTCATTAACGGCATTGCAGCGGCACGGGTATTTCAACGGCTATGCATGGGTAGACCGACTGAACTTAATGTCGTAGAGGAAGGTATGAGGTAGGAGTTCTGCGACTTGCATGGCTGCAAGAAGAGAAGTAGAGCAATACAAATGTATTGGTAATGTAGGTAACGAAGAAACTGCATTACCCTAAATGCCGCGTTCTATTAATCATTCCATTGTTCGCTGAACGCTTGATAGAACGCCCTGTCGGCGACAGTTGCACCACGTCTGCC
>JANYKK010000085.1 GCA_025361585.1 Methylobacter sp.
ATTCAGGGCGATCAGGTCAGGGTCACCGGCAAAAACCGGGATGACCTACAGGATGTTATCAAGATGCTTCGGGAAGAAAAGTTGGAAATGCCGTTGCAGTTTGAAAATTTCAGGGATTAAGTTTTTTATAAACGAAATAGCCGATGATGGCGAGGCTGAGCCAAGCGGTAACCAGCGGCCCGACGACGCCATCATAGCTGCTAACCAGATAACTATAATCAGAGCTAAAATCGGGATTAAATAAAGTTTTACTCATTTTGATTTGCCACACCCAACCGGCATGACAGCCGATACACAAACCCAAGCTTTCTTTCGCCTGTGTTCTGATCACCGCAAGAAAAATGCCGACGACCAGTAACGAAAAAAATGCCGATGCGTTTTTCGGATTCAGCACATTAGCCAAAGCTTCGCCGAGCAAGGTAAAACCGCTTAACAGCTGGGCTTGTTCAAACGCTATCTCGGTTTTGCTATTTAAAAAATGCAGAGCCGCATAATAAGTCGAGCTGATCAAAACTGCTGCGATGACCGGCATGTTCTTTTTTAAACCGGTTAAGAGTACCCCTCTAAAAACCGATTCCTCAAATACCGCAATTAACAGCGCCGGCAATAAAGACAGGGTTATTTTTTTAATTAAGAAACCGGCTGTCCACGGCTCCGATTGATCGACCACATTGATGCCGAGAAGATACAGAGTAACAAACACCGGCATCAGGGTGATAAATCCCAAGCCAAAGCCAGACAATATTTGCTTAAAAAAAACGTTTCTCTCTGCAAACCCTAAATCGTGCTTGTTAAATTTCAGATAGGCCATAGCCGGGAAAATGCTCAGCACTAAAAATAACTGCGTAGCTTTGGTGATTATTTTTGATAAAGGGAGCTGGCCTTCTATGCCCTGATAAATAAAATAGCCCGCTATGCAGGCTAACGATCCGGCTATTAGCAGCACCAATAACGGCACGAGTAAGTAAAACATTTTTTTGATCATGCGTTGTTTCCTCTGCCAAAATCGCCCCACAACAGCTGCACGGCGGCTAAGGCGGCAATTGATGCGGTTTCGGTTCTTAATATGCGAGCGCCTAGCCGGACAGGGATAAAGCCGGAAGCTTTCGCCAGGTTTCGTTCCTGCTCGGAAAAACCGCCTTCGGGGCCGGTAAGTAAGGTTACCCTTCGGCTAGGCTCAGGACAGGATTTCATCGTTTCAGGTGTTAATTCCGATAATGTCGTTTCTGCATAAGGGTCGAGAAACACCTTCAACCCTTGTTGCCGCCCTACCCAGTTTTGTAGCTGCTCAACCTCCAGCAATGCGGGCAAGGTGGTTCTGCCGCTTTGCTCTGCGGCATGTTGTACTATTTTTTGCCAATGCAACAAGCGTTGCGGTTTTTTCTCGCCTTTGAACTGCACCACGCAGCGCTCGGTCAGTAACGGCGTAATCCGATTGACGCCTAACTCTACGGATTTTTGCACCGTCAAATCCATTCGGTCGCCCCGCGATATGCCCAAACCCAAAGTCACATGCAACGGCGATTCCACGCTACGGTCAGCCCATTGCCCAACGGTAATCAACACAGCTTTACGGCTGATTTCGCCAATCGTGCAACTATATTCGCCGCCGTGGCCGTTAAATAAGATGATTTGGTCGTCTTTTTTTAGCCGCAACACCGTCCTGACATAATGGCCGTTGTCATCATCCAGTTCGATCAGTTTGCCTGTTGCCAGCAATGCAGGCGTATATAATCTGGAGACTCGCATTATCAGTCCTTAACAGCCTGTTGGATGCCTTGCCATGCAACTTCGGCGATAAACAAAAGCTCTTCCTCGGTCACAATATAGGGCGGCATAAAATAAATGACATTGCCCAAGGGCCGCAATAATACACCTTTTGACAGCGCGTATTGATAGACTTTGAGACCGCGACGTTCCTGCCAGGGATAAGGCTCGCGGGTGCGCTTGTTTTTGACCAGCTCAATCGCCAGTATCATGCCTGTTTGCCGGACTTCGGAAACATGCGGATGGTCATGAAAACGCGCCGCCGCTTTCGCCATGCTAGCAGCCAGGGATCGGTTTTTTTCGATGATGCCATGTTGCTGGAAAATATCGATGGTGGCAAGTGCGGCCCGGCAAGCCAGCGCATTGCCGGTATAGCTGTGCGAATGCAGGAATGCGCTCATTGATTGATAATCGGCATAGAAGGCTTGGTAGACTTGGTCGGAGGTCAGTACCGCCGACAATGGCAAATAGCCGCCGGTCAAGCCTTTGGATAGGCACATAAAATCGGGACTGATGGCCGCTTGCTCGCAGGCAAATAAAGTCCCGGTGCGTCCAAAGCCGACCGCGATTTCATCGGCGATTAAATGCACGTTATATTTGTCGCAGGCTTCGCGCAGCAATTTTAAGTAGGCCGGATCGTACATGCGCATATTGCCCGCACATTGCACCAAAGGCTCGATGATGACCGCGCAAACCGTATCGCTGTGCTGTTGCAGCGCCTGTTCCATCAGCGTGAAGCGGCGGGCCGAATAATCCGCCCAGGATTCGCCCGGTTCACGGTGGTAACAGTCAGGGCCGGGAACGGTGATGACGTCCATCAATAACGGCGCGTAGGTTTCTTTATACAGCGATACATTGCCGACGGCCAGTGCGCCTAGGGTCTCGCCGTGATAACTGTTTTCCAGGGTAATGAATTTGGTTTTTTGGATTTGCCCAAGGTTGCGCCAATAGTGAAAGCTCATTTTGAGCGCGACTTCTACCGCAGAAGAGCCATTGTCGGCATAAAAGCAGCGACTTAGTCCTTGCGGCGTTATTTCAACCAGTTTTTCCGCCAGTTTGACGGCTGACTCGTGGGTGAACCCGGCAAAAATAACATGCTCCAAAGTATCGAGTTGGTCTTTTAATGCCGCATTGATGATGGGATTGGCATGCCCGAATAAATTCACCCACCAAGAGCTGATTGCATCGAGATAACGGTTGCCGTCAAAATCCTCCAGCCAGATACCCTGCCCTTTTTTGATCGGAATAATCGGGAAGGTCTCGTGATCTTTCATTTGCGTGCAAGGATGCCACAAAACGGAAAGGTCGCGCTTGGAAAGGGATTGGTTGGACACAGGGAAAAGGGTGTGGGCGAAAGCAACTTCTCGTTGCGGTCGCTAAGGCAGACTCAGTGAGGCAATAAAAGACGTTACATCCTCATTATCGACGCGCTGGTAAATATCGGCTACCGATAAGATTAAGCCCACTGAATCGAACGTCACATTGTCGCCCATAAAATAATGACGGGATACCCAGCCTTCGTTACGACGGCAGACTTCGACATCGACAAAATCCTGTTCGATTAATACATATTCTTTTAGCGTAGGCAGGGTTTGATAAGCGAATTTTTTCGCGGTTTCATCCATTCTGCGGGTTGATTTCGATAAGACTTCGACAATAATAACCGGATTTTCAGTGTAATACTCGTTATCGCGGTCATCCTTACAAACTACCATAACATCGGGATAAAAAAATTTACTGCCGACTTTAACTTTAATATCCGATGAAAAAGGTTCACAGGGCGTGTTTTTTAATTGATTGCCAAATTCCCTGCTGACATTACCTGTAATACGCTGGTGATTTTTACTCGCGCCCGCCATTGCGTAAACAACGCCGTCAATATACTCGTGTTTTATTTCGCTAACCAGTTCACCTTGCAAATAGGCTTCTTCGCTAATCCGCTCGGATTGTTGTTTATATTCCAGCGCCATGACAGTTATCTCAATGAATAGTTACCGTAAGCCTAACAAATGCATTCAATTATCGCTTTAAATTCTCCAAAATCGCCAAGGTCGGTGCAGCCTGATTCATCGTGTAAAAATGCAAGCCGGGCGCACCGCCATCCAGCAGCCGTTGGCAGAGGTCGCTGACCACATCCAGGCCGAATGCCTGTATCGACTCCCTGTCATCGCCGAAACTTTCCAGGCGTTTTCTGAGCCAGCGGGGAATATCCGCACCGCACATCTCCGAAAAGCGGAATAACTGCGCATATTGGGTGATCGGCATAATGCCGGGGACGATAGGAATCGTTATGCCGTTTTTTTCACAGGTGTCTACAAAATGAAAATACGCTTCGGCATTGTAGAAATACTGGGTAATGACCGCATTAGCCCCTGCTGCCACTTTACGTTTGAAATTTTTAAAGTCTTCCACGCCGCTGACAGCTTGCGGATGCACTTCGGGGTAGGCGGCTACATGAATCTGGAAATGATCGCCGGTTTCCTGACGGATAAATTCGACCAGCTCGTTAGCGTAACGGAACTCTCCCGCCGACATCATACCGGAAGGCAAATCGCCTCTTAACGCGACAATTTTGGTAATGCCATGATCCCGATAGTCTTTCAGAATTGCGCGAATATTATCTTTGGTCGATGCAACACAGGATAAATGCGGCGCGGCAGAAATGCCTTTGGCTTGAATGTCGACAACCGTTGTGAAGGTTTTATCACGGGTCGAACCGCCTGCGCCAAAGGTGACCGAAAAGAAATCGGGATTGAGTTTTGCCAGTTTGCTTTGAACAACCTGCAAACTCTCCGCACCTTCCTCGGTTTTTGGCGGGTAAAACTCGAAACTGAACAGTTGGGGATGATTTTTTTGTGATTGCATTTTATGGTCTCACTGGCGGGAATCTAAAATGTCACGGCTTCTGTCGGCATACTTGTGCAGACTCATTGCGCCCGTGCGCACTAGCGGCACGGGCTGCATTCCCACGGATGCCGTAGGAGAATGATGCTTAATCAATAACGATAATGATCAGCCTTAAACGGCCCTTCAACCGGCACATTGATGTACTTAGCTTGCGCCTCAGTCAATACGGTCAAGTTTACGCCTAGTTGCTTGAGATGCGATCTGGCAACTTTTTCGTCCAGTTTCTTAGGCAGTATGTAAACCTTGTTTTCATACTGCGCGGCATTAGCCCAAAGCTCCATTTGCGCCAAAACTTGGTTGCAGAATGAATTAGACATTACGAAACTTGGATGTCCTGTGGCGCAACCCAAGTTAACCAGACGGCCTTCAGCCAAAATAATCAGCCGTTTGCCGTTAGGAAAAATAACATGGTCGACTTGAGGCTTGATATTTTCCCAGGTGTATTGGCGCAATGAAGCAATGTCGATTTCCGCATCGAAATGACCGATATTGCAGACTATCGCTTGGTCTCTCATCGCAACCATGTGCTGATGGGTGATGATGTTGAAGTTTCCGGTCGCGGTAACAAAAATATTAGCCAGTGGCGCCGCATCTTCCATCGTTACAACGCGATAACCTTCCATCGCCGCCTGCAATGCGCAAATCGGATCGATTTCGGTAATCCATACTGTCGCACCCAAGCCGCGTAAGGATTGAGCGCAACCTTTGCCGACATCGCCGTAACCGCAAACGACCGCGATTTTACCGGCGATCATTACGTCGGTAGCGCGCTTGATGCCGTCAACCAGCGATTCGCGGCAACCGTACAGGTTGTCGAATTTAGATTTTGTAACCGAATCGTTAACGTTAAAAGCCGGAACTTTTAACGTGCCTTTGGCGACCATTTCATACAGACGCAATACGCCGGTGGTGGTTTCTTCAGACAGGCCTTTAATGTCGGCCATTAATTCGGGATATTTCTCGTGCATCATAACGGTCAAGTCGCCGCCATCATCCAGGATCATGTTTGGACGCCAGCCGTCAAGGCCGTCAATGGTTTGTGCAATACACCATTCGGCTTCTTCTTCGGTTTCGCCTTTCCAGGCAAAAACAGGAATGCCTGCCGCCGCCATTGCTGCCGCGGCATGATCCTGCGTAGAAAAAATGTTGCATGAAGACCAACGCACGGTTGCCCCTAATGCAGTCAGGGTTTCAATCAATACCGCTGTCTGGATAGTCATGTGCAAACAACCGGCGATACGTGCACCTTTTAACGGCTGTGCCGCGCCGAATTCTTCACGCAGAGCCATTAAGCCCGGCATTTCAGTTTCGGCAATATTGATTTCCTTGCGACCCCATGCTGCCAGAGCAATATCGGCGACTTTATAATCTTGTTGGCTCATTATGTTTTCCGTGTTTAGTATTTAATTAAAGACCGGC
>JANYKK010000095.1 GCA_025361585.1 Methylobacter sp.
CTCTTGGCCGTCGATTCTGGCGCTGGCTAATATCGGCGCATAAACGAATACGAATAACGAGAATGCCGCCAGCCAGAACAGCGTCGAGACATAGATTAAGTTTTCGTACCAGCCTGGCATCGCTATCGGCAATAAAACCCGGAACAAGGCGGCGACATTAATCAGCACAAATGCGATGGCTATCGCATTTGAAGCTTGCATCGCTCGACCGGTGTGGCCCAGCGATACTCTTGCCATCATGCCCAGGGTTAACACCCCGATGCCTCCCAGTGTAAAGGCATGCAGCGCCAGTGACGGCAGCACCACCGAATAGGCCGATAATGCGGTCAGTATAAAGCCCAGAATGACCCAACTGTAACCGGCATAAAGCACCCACAACAACGGCACATATATGATGCGTTTTACGTACCAGCCGGACAGCCTGGCGACATTAACGGCAGCGGCAATAATTGCCGCCAAGGCCAGCAAGGTTCCTGAAATGCCGAACAGTTGCAAGGCAAATACGATAACGGCAGAAGCTACCGACAGGTTATCCAACATAGGGTTTTTGATGATCAGCGTTCCCGGTATGCCGCGCTCGGTAAAGAAAGGAAACACGCGCCCGGCGATGATCAAAATCAGGATGATGATCGTCGCAACCACCAGTTGGATTCCGGCTGCTGCGGTATTTGCCAAACCCAGCATTTGGGCATGGATTAAACCGTTGCCTACAGCCAACAGCAACAACAGCCCGATAAAAAATAGATTCCGGTATTGTTTTGCTTCAATGATCGGCTTGCTGACTTGATAGGCCAAGGCAGGCAGAAAGGAAAAATCCACCAGTGCGATTAAGGCGTCAGGCAGTTCGCCTGCATAAAACGGCAGGATGCGGCCATAGAGCCATAGCAGGCACAAGCTTGCCAACGGGTCGCCGGTCACTGTTGATTTGCCTGTCCAGTTTTTAACCGCCGTCAATAAAAATCCTGCAATGACGGCGACGGCATAACCCAGCAGCATTTCGTGCGCATGCCAGTAGCTGTCGGAGAAGTAATGTTCCGTCGTTAAGCTGCCGTTGAACAGGGCGTTCCAAAACAGGATCAGGACTAATGCTGCGAGCCCTGCCAGCGCAAAAAAGGCTCTAAAGCCGAGGGCAAAAAGGGGGTAGTCAAAAATAGGGCGTGGTTTCATTGCGTGTCTTTCAGGCGGCTTGGCGTTTGGGAATGTTGGCAATTATACCTGTTTCGTAACTACTCGGCGCCATCAAATACAATGGAACGCAGATGACGCGGATGAATATGATGAACACAGATTAAATCTTATTTAATCATAATTATCAGCGTCATCTGCGTTCTATTTTGGGTTGCTAATCTGCATTTCCCTAAGGATTTGTTTTATTTTACCCAATACTTGTTGTTGCTGCTCTGGCGGCAGTTTTCCCAGTTCCTGTTCAAGTTCATTCAAGCTATACGCAGGCTCTACAGGTGCGTTGCCGGACAAGCTAAGACCGCAATCGGCAACAACGTGTTTAACGGGTTCGGCGGCGTTTTCCAGCGGCATTGCGGCGGACAGAACCGTGCGTATCATGGTATTGACGCGAATAAATAGGGATTGCCCGGTTAGCAGGTCATCGACGATGCGTTTGGCCTGATCCTCGGTATATCCTCTGCGCTTGTTGTCTTTAAAGGTTTTCATTTGCAGCGTAACCGGGGGATTCTTGTCGATTTGATATTCAAAACCGAAGGGGCTGCCTTGCGAGGCGATCAAGCTGTCCGCATCAACAGCTACTTGCAAGGTATTGTCCTTGCAGACGACTTCCAGTCGGATATTGTCATAAAGGCCGCGAGGCGGCAGCGGCGACAGCGCAAAGCTATAGCTTCGATTGGTTAATCGGTCGTTTTCCTGGCGATAGCTCCAGGTATTGTCGGCGGATACGGATAAGGGGCATAAAATCAGCAGCGCTAAAATGAATTGTGGCGCGGTTTTGTTAAATGCTAAAAGACGATTGCAGTTCATTTTCGATGCCCCGATCCAAGTGTCAGATCATTCCATTAACTTGAAAAAACTTTTCGGCGCGCCGCATATTGGGCAATCCCAGCTATCGGGAATATCCGCCCAACGGGTTCCCGGTGCAATGCCGCTGTCAGGGTCGCCTTTGGCTTCGTCATAAATATGCTCACATTCCAAACAGTGGTATTTTTTAAAATCCGACATGTCGTGCCTTTATTAAAATAATTGAAAGGATAGTTTACGCGTGTTTAAAGCTGGTCGCATGGTTAACCTTTGCCGCGCGTACGGGTTCTAGGGTTGGTGCTGGTAGGCGATTTGTCTTTGGAGATTTCCAGCGTTTCAAAACGTTTTTCAATAAATTGGACGATTAAATCGGCAATATCCTTGCCGCTGGCTGCTTCGATGCCTTGTAGACCCGGAGATGAATTAACTTCCATGATCACCGGGCCGTGATTGGAACGCAGCATATCGACGCCGCACACGTTCAGTCCCATGATTTTTGCGGCTCGTACGGCGGTAGAGCGTTCTTCCGGCGTTAACCGCACCAAAGTCGCTGAACCACCGCGGTGCAGATTGGATCTGAACTCGCCCGGCGTTGCCTGCCGTTTCATCGCGGCAACGACCTTGTCGCCGACCACAAAGCAGCGGATGTCGCTGCCGCTGGCTTCCTTGATATATTCCTGCACCATGATATTGGCTTTGAGTCCCATAAAAGCCTGAATAACGCTTTCTGCGGCATTATGCGTTTCAGCCAACACCACGCCGATGCCTTGCGTACCTTCCAGCAGTTTAATCACCAGCGGCGCGCCGCCGACTTGGGCAATTAAATCTTCAATATCGTCAGGATTATTGGCAAAGCCGGTGACCGGCAGACCGATGCCTTTCCTGGCCAGTAATTGGGTAGACCTTAATTTGTCGCGCGACCGTGAGATGGCTACCGACTCGTTCAAAGGAAACACATTCATCATTTCGAATTGTCTTAAAACCGCAGTCCCGTAGAAAGTGACTGAAGCGCCGATCCGGGGAATAACGGCATCGAATCCCGTCAAGTCTTCGCCCCGATAATGAATGGACGGATTATGCGAGGTAATATTCATGTAGCAACGCAATACATCCAAAACCCGTACCTTGTGCCCCCTGGCTTCTGCGGCCTTGACCAATCGAGAGGTCGAATACAGTTTGGGGTTACGGGACAAAATAGCAATTTTCATAAAGAGGTAAAGTTCTCGATTTTATATATCAGGATAAATGCATATTTTGCCACGAAATAAGGCGGGATGCTTTAGAAATGGCGGCTGGAGAGGGGGCGAGTTAAAATCGCTTTAAAAAACAGGATGGTAATTGATTAAGCTGCGGTGTTTTTAGTATTCAGGCTGCCATGCAGGAACAAACCGACGGCCTGTTGCACCCAAATATCGATTTCCGCTTCATCGGGCGTTGCCTCCAAACCGAGTTGCAGTTTTTGAAACCGTTCGCTACGCAGTGTGCTCAAGAATTGGTCTGCGAGAAAATGCGGATCCAGGACGGCAAAATAGCCCGCTTGCTGCTGCCGGGCAAAAAACTGCTCGAGATGATCAAGGGTGCGCTGCGGTCCTTGTTCATAGAATTGGGTGGCAAGATCAGGGAAGCGTGGCGACTCGCCGATGAGTACGGCGCGGATGCGCACTACCTCGGGCCGGGTAATGCTGTACAGGAATTGCTTGGCAAAAGAAGTTAGCGCTTCTTTCGGAGAGCGCTCCAGCACATGCTCTTCCGACAGGCGAGTGACGAATTCGTCGCTGCAACGTCTTATCACCGCGCCGAACAGTCCGGCCTTGCCGCCGAACTGGTTATAGATGGTTCGCATTGACACCCGCGCTTCCCTGGCGATGGTTTCCAGACTGAGGTTGCCGTAGCCGTGTTCAAGGAACAAGCTGAAGGCTGTATCCAGTAATCGATCCCGGCTTTGGAGTTCTTCTCCCTTTCGAGGCCGTCCGCATTTGACCATGATGTAGCGCTCGCAAAATTAATTGACTCAAATTGTATCATGCCTTAAATTAAATGGTAATATATCTTACCGTTTTTCGCCATTCAAGAATCAGGATGTAAAAGGATGAAAAAAGAAATACACAAGTTGGCCGTCATCCACCGCTTAAGTCTGCCAGGGAGATCAATGCAACGTACGCGAAACACCCTGATGGTTGCCGCCGCCCTGATAGCGATGATCGGCTGCGGGAATCATGACGATTCGGCTTCTAAACAGGGCGCGTTACCCAATGTCAAAATCGCCCAACCGCTGTCGCAAGAAGTTAGTGAATGGGACGAATACACCGGGCGCATTGAGGCGGTCAATTCGGTCGATATTCGCGCACGGGTGAGCGGTTATCTGGAAAAAGTCAACTTCAAGGCAGGAGATAAGGTACGTAAAGGCGACCTGTTATTCCAGATCGATCCGAAACCTTTCACAGCCCAACTTAACTATGCGGAAGCTGAGCTGGAGCGGGCTAAATCCAAGCACGAATTGGCAAAAAACGACTTGGCACGAGCCGAACGCTTGTTTCGAGCCAAAGCCATCTCCGAAGAGGAGCACGATGCCCGTAGCAAGGGATTGAGGGAAGCCGTTGCGGCAGTTCAGTCTGCGGATGCCAATGTTTACACAGCACGGTTGAACCTGGAGTTTACCCAAGTGCGTTCCCCGATAGACGGCCGGATCGGCCGCGAGTTAATCACAGCCGGTAATGTGGTCAACGGCGGCGGAGGTGATGCAACCTTGTTGACCTTTATCGTTTCTACCGACCCTGTCTATGTTTACGTGGATGCGGACGAACGCTCGGTACTGAAATACCGGCGTCAGGCTCAACAAGGAGGCCGAGGCAGTTTGGGCGATGAACAGACTCCGGTAGAGTTGGCCGTGGCTGACGAGCTTAGTTTTCCTCACCAGGGGCATCTCGATTATATCTCTCCGCGTGAAGATGCGGCTACCGGCACTTTAACGTTGCGTGGCGTTTTCCCCAACCCTGATGAATTGTTAAGCCCAGGCTTTTTTGCTCGCATGCGGGTTCGTCAAAGCGCCCCGTACCCAGCCATTTTGCTTCCCGACCGCGCCATCGGTACAGATCAGGCGCAACGGTTCATATGGGTAGTAAATCAGGAAAACCAGGTGGAATACCGTAAGGTGGAGCTTGGTGCCCATATCGGCCAGTCCCGCGTAATCACTCAAGGCTTGAAGCCCGAAGAATGGGCGGTTATCGAAGGCATCCAAAAGCTCAAACCGGGACTCAAGGTGAATCCCGAACGCATCACGCCCGTCGGAAGTAAGCTATGAACATCGAAAGATTATTTTTTCCACGAAAATCACAAAAAGCACGAAAATTTTCGAAGGAATACCAAACTGTAGACGTAGGTCGTCCTTTAAAAGGTGAATGGCTAAGTCAGATTTGTTTCGTGCTTTTCGTGGACAAATTGGAATTTTTAGGATGAATCGATTCACCCATTTTTTTATCGACCGGCCGATATTCGCATCGGTATTGTCTATCGTGATTGTCCTGGTTGGAAGCCTTGCGCTGATCGGCCTGCCTATTGCTCAATATCCCGAGATTGCGCCGCCCACTGTGCAGGTAAGTGCGGTCTACCCCGGTGCCAACGCCAAGGTGGTGGCCGAAACCGTAGCCACCCCTATCGAGCAGGAAGTGAACGGCATCGAGGATATGTTGTACATGACCTCGCAGTCCACCAATAGCGGCAACATGGCGTTGACCATTACCTTCAAGCCTGGAACCAATCTGGACAAGGCGCAGGTACAGGTGCAAAACCGGGTGGCTTTGGCCGAACCCAAGTTGCCCCAGGAAGTGAGTCGGCAAGGACTCAGCGTCAAAAAACGCAGCCCGGATCTGAGCTTGGTTGTTAATCTGGTTTCCCCTGACAAGCGCTATGACAGCGTTTATTTGAGCAATTATGCTTTGCTGCAAGTTAAAGACACACTGGCACGGTTGCCTGGAGTGGGCGATATTGCGATTTTCGGAGCCCGCGACTACAGCATGCGGCTTTGGCTGAATCCCGAAAAAATTGCCGCCCGCAATCTGACTGCAAGCGATGTGGTCAATGCCGTCCGGGAGCAAAACATTCAAGTCGCCGCAGGTGTCGTCGGCCAGCAACCCAGTAAAGAAAGCACGGATTTCCAATACACCATCACTACCATGGGACGGCTGATGGAGGCCGATCAGTTCGCCGAAATCGTCATTAAAAAGGGCAAAGACGGGCAGGTGACCCGTTTAAAAGACGTGGCCCGTATCGAATTGGGCGCTAAGGATTATAACTCGGGGCTACTGTTGGACGGCGAACCCAGCGTGGGGCTTGCCGTTTTCCAGTTGCCCGGCTCCAATGCGCTGGAAACCAGAAAAGCGGTGCTGGACACGATGGAGAAACTTAAGCCGCGCTTCCCCCAAGGTCTTGACTACACGCTCATCTACGACACTGTTGTGTTTGTGCAGCAGTCCATCGACGCGGTGATTAAGACTTTGATCGAAGCCATCCTGCTGGTCGTGCTGGTGGTCGTTATCTTTTTGCAAAACTGGCGCGCCACTATCATTCCGCTGCTTGCCGTACCGGTCTCCTTGATCGGCACCTTCGCGGTTATGTCGGCAATGGGCTTGTCGCTTAACACCTTATCGTTGTTCGGCTTGGTGCTGGCTATCGGTATCGTTGTTGATGACGCCATTGTGGTGGTGGAAAATGTGGAGCGTCATATCGCCTTAGGCTTATCGGCTCGGGAGGCTACCCGTAAAGCCATGGGGGAGGTCGTCGGCCCGATCATCGCTACGGCGTTGGTTCTGGTTGCCGTGTTCTTACCGACCGCCTTCATCGTCGGCGTGTCGGGCGCGTTTTACAAGCAGTTTGCGTTGACCATCGCGGTTTCCACAGTGATCTCGGCGTTCAACTCGCTGACCTTGAGTCCAGCGTTGTGTGCGCTGCTGTTGGATAGGGCGCACGGCGACAAGGACTGGTTTACGCGCTTGCTCGACCGTCTGTTCGGCCGGTTTTTTGCCGCGTTCAACCATTATTTCGATTCGTTCAGCACAGGCTATGCCCGGTTGGTCGGCAGACTGATCCGTATGACGGCTGTTGTGCTGGTGCTCTATGCCGGACTCAACGGACTCAACTTTCTGGCTTTCGAAAAAGTGCCGACCGGATTCATCCCTCAGCAAGACCAAGGCTACCTGATTCTGTATGCGCAGTTGCCTGATGCTGCTTCTCTGGCCCGTACCCAGGAAGTCGTTCAGCAAGCCACCCCCATTATCTTGAAAACGAAAGGGGTTAAGCATGTCATCGCCTACGCCGGTTATTCGTTTTTGGCCGGCGCCAATCAATCCAATGTCGCAACGATGTTCGCCAGACTGGAACCCTTCGAGCAGCGAGCCGGTCATCCCGAGCTTCATGCCGACGCGGTGGTCAAAAGCCTCAAGCAGAATCTTGCTCAAGTCGAGGGTGCTTATATCTCCGCATTTCCGCCGCCTCCGATTCGGGGCATGAGCGTAGTGGGAGGTTTCAAGCTGCAAATTCAGGATCGCTCCAACGCCGGTATTGACGAGCTACAGAATGTTACCAACGAGATGATAGCCAAAGGTAATAAGGAACCCGGCCTGGCAGGGTTGTTTACCACGTTTCGAGCCGGAGTGCCGCAGCTGTTTCTGGATGTTGACCGCACTCGGGTCAAATCGATGGATGTCCCTTTAAAAGACGTATTCGATACTTTACAGATTTATTTGGGTTCGCTTTACGTTAATGACTTCAACAGTTTTGGCAGGACATATCAAGTGATGGCGCAAGCCGATTCGGAGTTTCGGATGAAACCGTCTGACATCACCGAGTTGAAAACGCGCAATCTTCAAGGCAGCATGGTGCCGCTCGGCTCCTTGATGACGGTTAAGGAAATTACCGGAGCCGATAAGATTACCCGCTACAACATGTATCCAGCAGCGGAAATTAACGGCAGCACCTTGCCCGGAATCAGTTCCGGCGAGGCGATTACCACGATGAGTAAGCTGTTGGACGCAGAACTGCCGCCGGGATTCGGCTTTGAATGGACCGAGCTCAGCTTGCAACAGGTGTTGGCTGGAAACGTCGCGCTGTTGGTTTTTCCGCTCAGCGTAATCTTCGTGTTTTTGGCTTTGGCAGCCCAATACGAAAGCTGGTCGTTACCGTTTGCAGTAATCCTGATCGTACCGATGTGTATTTTGTCCTCTTTAGCTGGCGTGTGGTTGAGCGGCATGGATAACAATATCTTCACCCAGATTGGGTTCATCGTCCTGGTGGGATTGGCCAGCAAGAACGCGATTTTGATCGTGGAATTTGCCAAGCGGCGGCAAGAAGGCGGGCTTAACAGTTTCGATGCGGCAGTAGAAGCGTCGCGGATTCGCTTGCGGCCGATTTTGATGACTTCATTCGCTTTCATCATGGGTGTATTTCCTCTGGTGATTTCCCAAGGAGCGGGAGCAGAATCGCGGCGGCTGCTGGGCACTGCGGTATTCAGCGGCATGTTGGGCGTGACTTTGTTCGGTCTGCTGTTGACGCCGGTTTTCTACGTGATTGCGCAGGCCTTGGCGCAACGCTGGGAGTCTTCTCGGCGCAAGTTGCCCCATGATGCTTCTTCCGGTAACGACTTATGAAAAGACTATTTAAGCTTATGTTTGAACGAGGCAGGGTTTCAGTACTGGCCTTATTCTGTACCGCTGCATTAAGCGCCTGCGCAGTAGGCCCGGATTACCAGACCCCGACTACCGATGCCGGTCAAGCTTTCGCTAATGCCGTTCAGCCGGAATTTTCAACGCAGAGTGTCGACGTCGCATGGTGGAAGCTGTTTGAAGATCAGGAGCTAAACCGGCTTGTCGATCAAACAGTGCGGCACAACCGCAACCTCCAGGCTGCACGAGCCAATCTTCGGGAGGCGCGGGCTTTGTACCTCGATGCAGGCTTGAATTTACTTCCTACGGTGACCTCACACGCCAATTATACCGATCAGAGACGTAGCTCCGCAGCCTTAAACAACCTGTCTTACGCACCGCGTGATCTGCAAATTTATAGCACCGGTTTCGATGCTTTCTGGGAACTCGACCTTTTTGGCCGTGTGCGCCGCAACGTAGAAGCGAGCAGCGATGAAGTCGATGCACAGGAAGCCAATCTTCGCGATCTTGGCGTTAGCCTGATTGCAGAAACAGCCAGAAATTATTTCGAATTGCGCGGCCTGCAAAACCAGTTGGCAACAGCGAAAAAGAATGCCGAAAA
>JANYKK010000143.1 GCA_025361585.1 Methylobacter sp.
TTGTATTTGTGCAGCATCTACCTGCTTCTGGCCGTACCGTTCTTTTTTGCGGCCAATGTCATCGGCCTGTCCCTTTACCACTATAAAAACCAAGTAGCTTCCATCTATGCGGCCGACCTGCTAGGCGCCGGCCTTGGCAGCGTGGGCGTGATTTTGCTGCTGTTCATGGTCTTTCCCGAGCAGGTATTAACCGTATTGAGCTTATCGGGAATATTCGCCACTTTGCTGGTGTCGGGTTTTGCTTTTTACGATGACAGCAATGCAAGACGCTGCACCGTTGCGTCTCTAATCATCGGACTGGCGATTATTATTACCCCGGCCGACTGGTTAACGCTGAAAGTTTCCCCGTATAAAAGCCTGAACCAAGTGCTGCAAATTCCCGGTACAAAAATCATAGCCCGGCAGTCCAGCCCACAGGGTTTAATCAGCGTCGTCAAGAGCGAGATTACCCCGCTACGCCATGCGCCGGGCTTGAGCCTTAATGCAACGACAGAACCGCCGGAGCAGCTTGCCGTATTTACCGATGCCGACAATATGACCGCCATCACCCGTTATAACGGCAAGCCTGAAACACTCGGCTATCTGGATCAAACCACATCAGCCCTGCCCTATCACCTGAAGCAGTTAAACGACATTTTGATACTGGGAGCAGGTACCGGCAGCGATATTTTACAGGCAACATTCCATGGCATTAAGCACATCGACGCCGTTGAACTTAACCCCCAAGTCATCGATCTGGTGCAGCAAACCTATGCCGGTTTTGCCGGTTACCTGTATTCCAATCCCCATGTTAATGTCCACGTTGATGAAGCCCGAGGCTACCTTGCAGCAACCGATAAAACCTATGACCTGATCAATATTTCATTGCTGGATGCGTTCGGCGCATCGACGGCAGGTCTTTATTCGATGGCTGAAAACTATCTTTATACCGAGCAATCTATACGGGAGAATCTTCGCCATCTAAACCCTGACGGCTATCTCAGCCTTACCCGCTGGATTAAAATTCCGTCGCGTGATGAACCCAAACTATTGGCAACCGTTATCAACGCGCTTAAAGACGCCGGTGTCCGGCAACCCGGATTACAAATGGTCATGATACGCGGCTGGCAAACCAGCACCCTGATCGTGAAAATGGGCGTTATTTCCCCAAGCGAAATCGCCCGGATAAAACAGTTCTGCGACGAACGCAGCTTTGACCCGGTCTATTATCCCGGCATATCCGAATCCGAAGTTAACCGCTTCAACATCCAGTATCAGCCTTATCTGTACCAAGCCGCCGTGGCTTTATTGGGCGATCAGAGCCAGGCGTTTATCGATGCTTACAAATTCAATATCGAGCCTGCGACAGACGACCGACCCTATTTATTTCATTTTTTCAAATGGCGAACCTTACCCGAGATTTTGTCGCTGTTGGGCAACGGCGGTAGCTTCTTGCTGGAAAGCGGCTATTTGTTATTAATCGTAGCGTTATTGCAGGCAATATTAGCCAGCCTGTTGCTGATCGCATTGCCGCTGTGGCTGTGGAAAGCCAAGCTCGGTATCGAGCCTGAATCGAAAAGTCATCTGTACATGCTGGTGTATTTTTTCTGCTTGGGTCTGGCGTTTTTGTTTATTGAAATCGCCTTCATCCAGAAATTTATCCTGATTTTACACCATCCGCTTTACGCGATTACCGTGGTGCTGAGTACCTTCTTAATATCGGCCGGTGCCGGTAGCTTTTTTTCGACCCGGCTGTCATGCCGCACAGAAAAGTCGGCGTTTATACTGCCGATAATAGCCATTGGCTTGCTTAGCATCTGCTACAGTTTAGGCTTTGAAGCTATAGCCGAATTTTTACTGAGTGCTGGGAACTTAAGCCGTTACCTGCTGTCAATAATATTGATAGCGCCGCTGGGGTTTTTTATGGGCATGCCGTTTCCGATGGCGCTGGACAAGATCAGCCCAACCGCCCCGGCTCTAATACCCTGGGCCTGGGGCATTAACGGCTGCGCCTCGGTGATCAGCGCGATACTGGCAACCCTGATTGCGATGCAGTTCGGCTTCACCGTGTTGATCTTTTTGGCAGTGGTTTTGTATGGGATCGCGGCGTGGTGTTTTCCCCGGTTGGTACCGACATAATGGGCGTCAACTCCCTACTGAATCTAGCGTGAAATGTTCGTTTACTTTACCCAATTATTAGCAAGTAGCTCCACATATTTGTTTGACAAAAAGTAAGGTAATCATCAATAAGACGGAGGAAGGATCGGTTCGATACCCTCAAAATGAGCCTCGGGATGATGCCTTACTACCAGCTTCCTGATGGTCTCTATCCGCTCCCGTTCTACATCAACCAGCAACAGCAATTCACCTTGTTCGATGGCCTCTTCAAACTGTTTTAGTCTTGAATTGCCCGCGTTCATCCCCGCTAAACCGCCCATCAAAGAACCGATGGTCGCGCCTGCCATGATGATACCCAACAGCGGCCCGCCTGCTATCGCAAACCCCGCAAAACGCAAACCGACCAATCCGGCCAATAATCCGGTGGTGCCGCCTAGTGCCAGTCCCCGTTCGACGGCAGGAATAAAATCCGTTTTTATAGTCACCCCGGACTCGGGCAACCCCTCAAGCGGCGTGTCCCGTTTCGCCAGGATATGCATATGGCGATCTTCTATGCCTACAGTCTGGAGTTCTTTGACGATTTTATGAGTGGTCTCAATATTAGGCACTAAAAAATAAATTCTTCTCATGGCACTCTCCTGTTTTGATGATGTTCACATTGGGCGGTGATGGCGGATTGACGGACAAGCAACTATCAGTATGATAAGTTTATTTCATTTAACTTCAATAGGTTAATCTACGTATATGCCGAATTTCATTGATCGTATATTCTCGGTAGCTCATACTCAATAGTTTACTGCCCTGGCCTGTTTTTATGCCCATCGAACGAGACTCGCCGTTGAACAGCAAACTGATAACACCCCATTGGGAGCATTTCGAGCACAAAGCGGACATCGGCATACGCGGCATTGCACCGACCCTTGAGCAGGCATTCGAACAAGCCGCTATCGCAATGACCGCCGTGGTGACTGACCCCAATTTGGTTTCGGATGCGACAGCCATAACAATAACCTGTACAGCGCCCGACACCGAGCTGCTGTTGGCCAGCTGGATCAATGAACTGATCTACGAAATGGCTGTACATGGCTTGTTGTTCAAGCGCTATCAGGTCGCAATCGATAACGGCAAATTATCGGCGACAGCCTTTGGTGCAGCCGTTGACCAGCAAAAACACCAACCCGCCGTGGAAATCAAGGGCGCGACTTTTACCGAGTTGCGCGTCTATCAGCAAGCTGATGACGCGTGGGTTGCCCAATGCGTTGTCGATGTTTAGAGGAGATAATCAATGGATACCAGTCAATTCATACAACGGGACGAAACCTGCTGGGAAATCAAGCCCAAAGGCGCCATGCGCGTCCCGGCGATTATTTATGCCGACGAGCAATTGTTGCAGGACATGGATCAGAAAGTTTACGAGCAACTCACCAATGTCGCGACCTTGCCGGGCATAGTCGAGGCCGCCTATGCGATGCCTGACGCACACTGGGGCTACGGCTTCCCCATTGGCGGCGTCGCGGCTTTCGATCCCGAGCTAGGCGGCGTGGTGTCGGCTGGCGGCGTCGGCTTCGATATTTCCTGCGGCGTTCGTACCTTGCATACCGGACTTAATATCACCCAATTAGAGCCTCATAAACAAGCGCTGGCCGATGCGTTATACCGCACGATTCCTGCCGGTGTCGGCAGCAGGGGAAAGATACATTTGAACCATAAAGCCATGCTCGGCATGCTGACCGGCGGCGCACAGTGGGCGCTCGAACAAGGCTATGGCGAAGAGCATGATCTGGAGCGCATCGAAGAACACGGTTGCATGGCCGGTGCCGAGCCTCACTACGTTTCCCCTAAAGCCAGGGAACGACAAAAAGACGAAATGGGAACGCTGGGTTCCGGCAATCATTATCTGGAAGTGCAGCGGGTCTCCAAGATTTTCGACCCGGCTGTCGCCAAAGTTTTCGGCTTGCACGTCGATGATGTGGTGATCAGCATCCATTGCGGATCACGGGGTCTGGGCCATCAGATCGGTACCGAATTCCTGAAAGACATGGCGATGTCGGCGGCCCAGTACCAGATCGTGTTGCCGGATCGCGAGCTGGCCTGTGCGCCGTTAAATTCACCATTAGGGAAACACTATCTCGGCGCAATGCGGGCGGCCATCAACTGCGCCTTAGCCAACCGCCAGATCATCACCCATCTGACCCGGCAGGCTGTCGCATCGGTATTTCCCGGCCTCCATCTCGACCTGCTATACGATGTCTCGCACAACACCTGCAAGCTGGAGCAACACACGGTAAACGGCCAAAAGAAATCGCTGTTCGTGCATCGCAAAGGCGCGACCCGCGCTTTCGGCCCAGACCATCCCGATTTGCCGGACGTATTCAAAAAAACCGGACAGCCGGTGCTGATCGGCGGTTCGATGGGTACCAGCTCCTATGTACTGTGCGGCACCAAAGCCAGCGAACAGCGGGCGTTCAGCTCGGCCTGTCATGGTGCAGGGCGGGCGATGAGCCGCAGCAAAGCGACCCAGCAATGGCAAGGCAGGACTCTAATCGAACAGCTGGCCGCGCAGGGCATTATTATCCGCTGCCCGTCAATGCGCGGCGTGGCCGAAGAAGCGCCCTTGGCTTATAAAGATGTCAGTGCGGTGGTGGAAATTGCCGACCGGGCAGGACTGGCCCGAAAAGTCGCCAGATTGGAGCCGGTGATTTGTATTAAAGGTTAAGTTAAGGCAGTGTCCAGCTTTAAGTGAACAACGCTGGACTGAACACCACCAACATCAGGTTTGGTCGGAAAATAGCTTGGCTCGAACCTGTTCCCACGGAACAGCAGAGGAAGGATCGGCTTGGTGTGCCGCAACACGGCGATGCAACTCAGCCTTTTGAGTTTGTGACAACTCCAGAAAATCAGGCGCTTCCGCAGCAATGCTATCCCATATATCCTCGACGAGCTGGATGCGCTCTGAAACAGACAGATTCATGTATTCGGTGGTGACGGTAGGTGTATCATGGACTCGTTATAAATCCAGGCTAAAAATTTAGGAGATGCGTCAGATCAAAGCAAAACCCATGCGGCGCAATACGCTGTCGCTATTGCGCCTTACAGTTTTAGGCTGCCACTATGATTTGTGGATGGCATCAAATGCTAAATAGGCAACGAACCCTGCTGCTGCGACAAGAACAAAAGCTACAATAATAGTCATTTCTATAACTCCTCGATAAGTGCGATTTTCTCTTCAATACGTTTGTGAATGCTGTAACCAGCAAAACCGATTATGAATAACGCTAATACAGCAGCGAAAACTAATAGCCCATGAACTGACTGGAAATTTGAAATCAACCAACCAGTAAGGCTGATTATAGTAGCAACCAGAATACCCAGCCAGAGTTTCAAATAAGCTATCTGTTCTTTGGCGCGATCAAGTTTCGACATACGCTTCCCCCTAAATATAATAGTCAGTCTACCATGTGTTATCTATGATACCTAACGTGGAGCTAAGGGGTGCGCGTTTTTGCGCAGTCCCGCTTGAGCGTAGAGTTAGGTTTTAGCTGTATGCACATAGACACTCCCAAATGTATTTATGCATACAACATTACTCATGGGGACAAACAAGAAACCGTCCGCTTTATCAGAAGAAACACGTTGCTTTTCTTCAGGAACACCGACCCATAATGGAATATCGGTTAGATAAAAAACTACGCCTTCAGCCGTGACTCTGGAAATGGATAGTGCGTCTTCCACTTGTTGCGCCTTACAGCTTTGGGTGTATACTTTGCTAACGCGGAATACTCAGGTGATTCAGTATTCATGCAAACGAAGACTCATAGGATAATTAACATTCTTCTCGTCAAATGAAAAAACTCTATAACGAATGGAAATTTAAGGCATACAATAAAAAACGTTCTGCGAATAGAAATAATCGTCGTATAGCATATGAAATTTGGAAGTCCAATAAGAGAACATCCTATTTAGGCGTAAACAAATTCGACATCAAAGAACGAAAAATTTTCAATAAGAATTATCCAAAATTTATAAGAGTTAAAGCTCCAGAATATTTTTCTTTTATAAAAAATACAGACGAAGTAATTAGATTAATATCTTATTTAAAAGAGCTATATGATACAAAACAAAAAGTTTATGTAGTACTTAAAGATGTAAAACAAATTGATTATAGCGCCATAGTTGTTTTGCTCTCCATTATGGTTAAATTTAAAGCAAAAAACATTAAATTTAATGGTGATATGCCTGTAGATATAGAGTCCAGAGAAATATTAGAAAAGTCTGGTTTCTTTGAAAATTTGTATAAAAATTTCGAAGAAAAAGAAAGTTACGATATATCAACGATTCACTCAAATGGGATCCATACACATGCCTCGAAAAAAGTTGATTCCACCCTCAGTAGTAAAGTTATTTCTTCTGCAGCCGCTTACATATGGGGTGAACCTAGAAGATGTCAAGGAGTGCAGAGAGCATTAATTGAATTGATGCAGAATACTAATAATCATGCTGAAATTGGTAAACCTGGAGAAAAACATTGGTGGTTATCTGTAAATCAGGACAAGCAATCTAGAAAGGTTGCATTTTCATTTGTTGATTTTGGAGTTGGTATTTTTACCAATCTGCATAATAAAACAGAACAAAGCAAATTTTTTGGATGGTTTGAGAAAATGGCTTCAAAAATTAAATATAGGGATAATGCTCAGCTTCTTGAGCTTATTCTTAATGGGGAACTGCATCAAACAGTAACCGGAAAACACTACAGAGGCAAAGGACTCCCAGGTATTGCCGACGTCATGAGGCGTAATCAAATTTCAAACCTTCACATAATTACCAATGATGTATTCAGTTGCCCTTCGAATGGTACTTATAAAAAGTTAAATAAATCTTTCAGTGGAACTTTTGTTTATTGGGAGCTTGGAGAAGAAAATGAAAGCTGTAAATAAACTATCACTTGTTGTGGCGACAGAATTTACTTCAACTCCTGGCCCACGATACAAAATAGAAGGTGATTTTTCAGGAGAGATTTTTCGTCAATCAGTTTTGGAACCAAAACTGAAACAAGCGATAAATGAAAATGCCATACTTCTTATCAACCTTGATGGTACGGCAGGATATGGGACGTCATTTTTAGAAGAAGCCTTTGGTGGGCTAATTAGAGAGAATGAGTATGACTATCAGACAATTATAAAGCATATAGAATTTAAATCAGAAGAGGAGGAATATTTAATAGAAGATATTCATGCCTATTTGAAGGATGCACAAAATGAAAAATAGATGGTCATGGTGTTTTCTGTTTTTATTAACTGTATTTTCTTGTGGCTTTATAAGTGGGAAAATATTTGAGGTTCCTGGCGTAGCTATTGATAATCATATCAATCCTTTACATGCGGTATCCATCTTGTTCACATTCCTTACGGCAGTAGTAATAACGGTATTTTTTCAAACTAATAAAGATGTTAATAACATAGCAAACAGCATAATAATCAAAAGGATAGATAAAGTTATAGAAATCATAGATGTTTTACAAGATGATGTTGAAACTGGGAGCATCGCTACGGAGCGAGCTCCTTCTGTAGTAAAACGAATTCACGATTCGCTCAAATGTATATGGACAAATATAGATGAGCAAAGTATCAAGGTTTCAACCAAATTCCAATCATTGGAAGACGAGACACGAAAAATCAACGATTTATTAACAAATACCCCCGCTAAGAAAGCAACCGAATTAACTCCACCTGTATCAGTTAAATCTGGAAAATATTCATATAATCCGGCTAGGATTACAGAAATTGCAAAGCACATTGAAGATTTAAAAAATAATCTTTTTAAAGCACAACTTGAAGTTAATAGAAGTTTACAAGTTTTGAAATAGCGAGGAGTGTCGCTATTTTTCAACAGCCTATTACGTTAAGAGGCGCACCGTACACTATTTACAAATACCAGAATAATTTAATTGCTTTAAAAGCATTCCAATGAAAAATTCATATCAGGTGTAAGCTCTTAATACTATTGTATTTTCGAGCCGAACGGGGCATGTTGCCCCGTTCGAAACGTTTTGCGTCAGCTAAATCAGGTGAGCAAACGCCATGACTAAGAATTCCTATCTAGCCCAACCTTATCAGCCAATTCATAAGTTTCCTAAGCAAACACTTAGCTGTAAAATCTACGGCTTTATTATTGTCACTGGAGCAACAACAAAATGGGTAGAGCTTATCAGAACCGTAAAGTGTCTATGGCCAAAACATCGGATGCCAAGGCCAAGGTTTACAGCAAATACGGCCGGGAAATCTATGTCAGCGCTAAATCGGGAGGCATTGACCCGTCTGGGAATTTAGC
>JANYKK010000155.1 GCA_025361585.1 Methylobacter sp.
CAAGGGGTATCCAACATCTTTCTCGCAATGACTCGACGCGATGTCGGGAAAGCCTGTATTTTCACTACGCAAAAAGCGCTTCGTGAAAACACATGCACTATCGCTTCTGGGGACTACTCGACTCCTGTCTCGCAGCGTCGGAAGCATCAACAATATCGCCGATATAATTAGTGGCCGAGGTATGTTTTCAAGGCTTGGCGAATACTGGTTTGATGAGTACTGGATGAACTACAAAAAAATAACGATCCAGGACGGAAAAGGCGGGACAAAAAAGATCTCCACGCTTCGAGATTTTGTAGAGTACAAAAACGGTGATCTGTCTTTGGTTATAAGTAAGAGGAATGGCGAAGAATGACCGTAAAAATTGGTGTGCCTCCGATCAAGTCGCAAGGCATAAAAACCAAACTCGTACCTTGGATAAAAAGTATTGTCCCTAGCGATTTTACTGGTGCATGGATTGAGCCTTTTATGGGTACTGGTGCGGTAGCTTTTAATGTCGCGCCTCAGCGTGCAATTTTATGTGACGCCAATCCTCATTTAATTAATTTTTATTCCGGTATAGTTTCCGGGGAAATAACGCCGGAAATAGTTAAGGAATACTTGATACGCGAAGGCGAACTCCTCTTATCGAAAGGTGAAGATCACTATTACTTTGTAAGAGAGCGGTTTAACTCTGAGCATTCTCCTTTGGACTTTCTATTCGTTAATCGTGCAGGATTCAATGGAATGATCCGCTTCAATCGAAAAGGGGGATTCAACATCCCTTTTTGCAGAAAGCCGCAACGCTTCGCACAAGCCTATATAACGAAAATTACTAATCAAGTGGATTGGGCTTGCAAAATAATTAAGGTAAAAGAATTCGTATTCAAGTGTCAGGATTTTAACAAAACCATTTCTGAAGCATCGCCATCAGACATTATCTATTGCGATCCACCTTATATTGGCAGGCATGTTGATTACTACAATGGCTGGGATGATTCTCATGAGCGGGAACTATCCGATAGGCTTTCCGGTTTTGGTGGAAAGTTTATTTTATCGACATGGCATCATAATGATTATCGGGAAAACGAATATATTAAAACTCTATGGTCAAAGCATTCCGTTCTTACCCGTGAGCATTTCTATCATGTTGGCGGTAAGGAAACGAACAGGAATCCTGTTATTGAGGCCTTAGTTACAAATTTCGAAGCTATTTCTATTGAGCGAAACAAAGAAAGTCCAATTCAATATTCGTTGTTTGAAACACAAGCGAAATATGGAACAGCATAATAAACCATTCCGGCAGACGGGCTAAAGTTCACTGTCGGATTGAGCTCTCATTACCGTTTGTAACTAACTCCACATAACCCATGCTCTCAACCCTAGTCCGCTTCTCCATCCGTTTCTACGGCATCGTCATCGCGCTTGCGGTATTAATCCTGCTCTACGGCAGCTACCGTTTCGCCACCGCAGGCTTGGATATTTTCCCAGAATTTTCGCCCAAGCAGGTCATCATCCAAACCGAATCGCCGGGCCTGTCATCGGAGCAAGTTGAAGTGCTGGTCACCCAGCAAATCGAAACGTCAATAAGCGGCTTGATCGGCATGAAGTCGGTGCGTTCTGAATCCATTCAGGGGCTGTCGATTATTATTGCGACCTTTGTCGAAAACAGCGACGTATACCGTAATCGCCAGCTGATCAGCGAGCGGTTGACCACGTTAGTCGGGCAGCTGCCGCTTGGCATTACGCCGGTGGCGATACCGCTGTCCTCGTCTTCCGCGACGGTGTTGACCATCGGTTTAAACAAGGACGATCAAACCGATTTGATGGCTTTGCGCAGTCTGGTCGACTGGACGATAGTGCCGCGCTTGCGGGCTGTGCCGGGGGTTGCCGATGTCAACGTGTTCGGTGGCGACATTCAGCAGTTGCAGATTCAGGTCGATCCGCTGCAATTGCATCGTTTTAACCTGACGCTGGAGGACATTATCCAGGCTGCTTCAAAGGCCGGAAACATTCAAGGCGGCGGCTTTATCGAAAACAACAACCAGCGCTTCACGTTGCAGGTAGCGGGGCAGCCCGTCACGCCGGAGCAGTTCGGCAAAATCCTGGTTAAGCGGGAGCAAGAGCGTAGCGTTACCTTGGGCGAAGTCACCACGATTCAATATGCACCGGAGCCGCCGATTGGCGCGGCGCAGATTATGGGCAAATCCGGCATCGTGATGATGGTGATCGGCCAATACGGGGCCAATACTTTGTCGGTGTCCAGACAGGTCGAGCAGACGCTGCAAGAGTTCGAGCCGATTTTCAACAAACAGGCGATTAATTTTTACTCGCACTTGTTCCGCCCCGCCGATTATATCGAACGCTCGCTGAGCAATTTATCCGGGCATTTGCTGATTGGCGGTTTATTTGTGCTGATTATCCTGTATCTGTTTTTGTTCAATTTCCGCACCGCGTTTATTTCCGCGCTGGCGATTCCGGTATCGTTGATCGGCGCGGTGATTGTGCTGCTGGAAAGCGGAGTTAACCTCAACATCATGGTGCTGGGCGGCTTGGCTATTGCATTAGGCGAGGTGGTTGACGATGCGATTATCGATACCGAAAACATTTTCCGGCGCTTGCGCGAAAACCGTTTGTTAGCCCAGCCGCTTTCGATCGGTAACGTAGTTTACACTGCATCGCTGGAAGTGCGCAGCTCAGTGGTTTACGCCAGCTTTATCGTCGCGCTTGTGTTTGTGCCGTTGTTGACCTTAAACGGCGTTGCCGGTCGCTTGTTTGCGCCGCTGGGGTATTCCTATATTTTGGCGATCTTAACGTCGCTGCTGGTCGCGCTGACCTTAACACCGGCGCTGTGCTATGCGTTGCTGGGTAAGGCTAAACTCGCTAATGATGATCCGCCGCTGATCAGGCGTATCAAGCCGCTGTACAAGGATTTGTTGGGCAGGGTTTCGACGCATTTCAAGCCGGTCATTATCGGCAGCGTCATTGTTTGCCTGTCGGGCTTGTCAGCCTTTTTCAGTCTCGACAGCAAGTTCCTGCCCGAATTGCGCGAAGGGCATTATATCGTCCATACCACCAGCATTCCCGGCACCTCGTTGCAGGAATCGATAAGAATCGGCAGCAAGCTGACCGAACAGTTTATGGCGATTCCGGGCATACAATCGGTGTCGCAATGGGCGGGCAGGGCAGAGCGGGGCGCTGACACTTACGGCAGCCATTACAGCGAGTATGAAGTGCGGCTTGAACCGATGTCGGGCTCGGAGCAGCAGGAGATACTGGACAAGCTAAGGGAGATTTTAAAGGACTTCCCCGGCATTTTATTTGAAGCCAACACCTTTTTGACCGAGCGGGTCGATGAGACTATTTCCGGCTACACTTCGCCGGTGGTGGTGAACATTTACGGCAACGACCTGAATGTGCTTGACGCCAAAGCGCAGGCAGTCGCTCAGATTATGCGCGATATAGACGGCGCGGCGGATGTGATTGTACGTTCGCCGCCCGGCACGCCGTTGCTACAAATCAATCTGGATCTCGACCAACTCAGCTTCTGGGGCGTGTTGCCAGCACAGATTGTCGATACCTTGCAGGCCGCTTACGAAACCCGCGTGGTCGGTAAGAATATTCAGGGTAATAGAATCTACAATGTCGCAGTGACCTTGACGCCGGAGTTAAGAACGCAACCCGAATCGATAGCCAAGTTGCCGATCAGAACCCAGGACGGGACGATGATCACGCTGGAGCAAGTCGCGGAAATCAGACATGCGGCCAGCCGCTATAACATCCTCCATCAAGGTTCGCAGCGGCGGCAGACCGTGACCGGCAATGTGATCGACCGGGATCTGGATGATTTTATGGCGGAGCTTAAAACGCGTGTTTTAAACGAGATTCCTTTTTCGGCGGATGTATACCCAGAATTCACCGGCGCGGCGATTGAACAGGCGCAGGCGCGTAAAGAATTGATTCTTCATTCGTTGCTGGCCGGAGCCGGGGTGCTGATCTTTATTTATATAGCTATCGGCAGTATTCGTCACGTGTTGCTGACGCTTGCCAATCTGCCTTTCGCCTTGATCGGCGGGGTTGCCGCCGTGGTGCTGAGCGGGGCTACTTTGTCGGTCGGTTCGGTCGTGGGTTTTGTGACGCTGTTCGGCATCACCGTGCGCAACAGCATCATGCTGCTGTCGCATTATCGCTATCTGGTCGAGGTCGAAGGCAAAAGCTGGAACCTGGAAACCGCCGTACTGGGTGCGCAGGAACGCTTGCCGTCGATCCTGATGACCGCGCTGGTCACCGCGTTAGCGATGTTTCCGATAGCGTTCAACAGCGACAATCCGGGCCGTGAAATCATGGGGCCGATGGCGGCGATTATCATCGGTGGCTTGGCCTCTTCAACGTTATTGAACTTATTATTGCTACCCGCCATTTTGCTGCGTTATGGAAAATTTAACCGCCAAACTGAATCCGATAGCTAAAGATTCGGAAGTGATTATCCTGCTGCACGGTTTGACCAGAACCAGTTACAGCATGGAGAAAGCCGCCAAGCTGTTGGCCGGTTACGGCTATAAAATCGTCAATGTCGATTATCCATCGCAAGCAGCGGACATCAGTAGTTTGGCGCACAAATACATCCCTCAGGCATTGAAACAATGCGAGCTGGATGAGATTAAAAAAATCCATTTCCTGACGCATTCGATGGGCGGCATTTTGCTGCGCGATTATTTGGCTAGCAGGGCTATCGATAAGCTGGGACGGGTGGTGATGCTGGCTCCGCCCAATCAGGGCAGCGAGGTGGTAGATAAGCTGGGAAGTTGGAAGTTGTTTTACTATTTAAATGGCCCGGCCGGATTGCAGCTGGGCACCGATAGCAAAGTGTCGGTAAGTCGGGCGCAAGTGGAGGGCATGAAAGACTTTATATCGTGATGCCTTATTCGCATTCATTTATTATGCGGCGCGAGGCTGTTATCGAACAGGCGCTGTACTTTATTCAGCAGGGTTATTTTTCCCGGTGAGTGAATTAGCCAAACACGTATAATCAGTTTCCTGGCAAAGTAAGGTTAGTCTGTTGTAGACGAGTTTAGTTTTGGTTTCTACTCTGATTATTTTCTTTATCCACCAGCATTAATTCGACTTGAAGCATTTCACACGTCTTAATAGCCAAATCACGCTCATGTTCTATTTTTTTAAGGCCGTCCTTAGTCATTAAAACATCGAATTCAAGTTTTATGGCGCGTTTAAACCATTCATCACCTGATGATTTAAGCGCCTTGTTTTCTTGCATTAATTTTAAAATATGTTTGTTTGACCGGTCTAAATGCGCAGCTACAGCGTATAGTTGATTTTGAACGGTGCAAAGAGATGAAACGCAATTTTTTACGCCTTCGCTCATTATAAGTTGAGCTTTACAGCTTTGGTTTAATTCCAGTGTTTTTTGATTTAATCCACGCTCAAGCCGTTCGATCTTTTTTATCGCGGCATCATACTTTTCACTCATTCCGGCGGCTTGATTATTTGCATCAAGCTGAGCGTTGCTGTGTTTTTTAGTGAAATTGAGCATAGTAGGTCATTTATTCTCCACAAAGACGAAGAGCAGTAATCCTGCAAAAAACGCATGTTGTTGTAAATGTGTCTTCAGGATAAAACGGTTAACGTGTTCAATCAATACAGGTGAATCCGCTTGAGCTGAATGTCTTAGGTATTTTCTAATGCCAAATGTTTTTGGATTAATAACAGGTCAAAAAAGCGTCATGTTAAGTGCAGCTAATGTTAATAGGGAAATAGGCTGTGGACGACAGCAAACTGTCCACAGCCGGGTGCACTTTTGAACTAGAACTCTTCCCACTCATCAGTAGCGGCCTGAGGGATCGGTTTGGGCTTGGCGGCTGCCGGTTTTCTGGGTGCTTCCGCTTGAGCCAGTGCTGTTTCTTTTTGTGGCGGCGCGGCATGCAAAGAGCGGGCGGGTTTAGCTTTAGGTAGTATGCCTCCAGGCGCATTGCGAGAGTAACCGTCCACTTTGAATTGCGCTACCGTGTCCGATAGGCTTTGCGCCTGTTCTTCCAGGGATTCCGCTGCGGCGGCAGCTTGTTCCACCAGCGCGGCATTTTGCTGGGTCACGTCATCCATTTGGCTGATGGCCATATTGACTTGCTCGATACCGGCCGTTTGTTCGGCTGAGGCGGCGCTGATTTCAGACATCATGACAGAAACGCCGCGTATGGAATTGACGATCTCCTCCATGGTTTGTCCAGCTTGTGTGACCAATTTGCTGCCGCCGGAGACTTTAAGTACCGAATCATCAATCAGGGTTTTAATTTCTCCGGCAGCTGTGGCAGCGCGTTGCGCGAGGTTGCGCACTTCTACGGCGACCACAGCAAAGCCGCGGCCTTGTTCGCCGGCGCGGGCCGCTTCAACGGCGGCGTTGAGGGCAAGGATGTTGGTTTGGAAGGCAATATCGTCGATGACTGAAATAATGTCGCCAATCCTGCGCGAAGAATCGTTAATATCATCCATGGTCCTAACTACCTGACCGACCACTTCGACGCCTTTACCGGCTATGTCGGATGCGTCTACGGCAAGTTGGTTAGCCTGCTTGGCATTGGCGGCATTGTGCTGCACGGTGGAGGTCAGCTCTTCCATGCTGGCCGCGGTTTGTTCCAGGCTGGCGGCTTGCTCTTCGGTGCGATGCGACAGATCATTGTTACCCGAGGCTATTTCTTTGGCGCCGGTATTAATGTTGTCGGTAGCTTCTTTGATGTTATTGATGATTTCTTTTAATTTTTCCACCGTAGTGTTGGCATCATCCTTGAGCTGTCCGAAACTTCCGGCGTAGTCGTTGGTGATGGTTTGGGTCAGGTCGCTACGGGACAGTGCGCCCAGTACTCGAACCACGTCATTGATGCCGCTTTCGGTGGTTTCCAGCAGCTCGTTAAGCCCTTCGCCCAGTTGCTTAAAGAAGTCCTCTTTGCCCGGCATGTTAATGCGTCGGGTGAAATCGCCCATGACTGCGCCATGCACAAGAGCCGCTACTTCCTGCTCCACTGCGACTTCAACGGTGCGATCCTGCCACTCGGCCACCGCTCCCAGTCGTTGTCCATGATCATTGATGACAGGATTGGCACTCACCACCATCGAACGTCCGCCAAGATTCATCTTGGCCGTGTAGGTGTCGTTAAAGCTGGACAGAAGTTGCGCCTGATGTGCAGGGTTTACGTGGAAACCGTCAATATTGGTGCCGACCAAGTTGGCGGCAGTAAAGTTAGGCAATTGTTTACGAATATCCGCTTCGGCCTTGCTGAGAATATCAGTCACCGATTTGTTAACATAAATAATGTTGCGACCGTTGTCTGCGATCATCACGCCAGTGCTGACGTTGTCCAGGCCAATTTTGATGCGTAAATTTTCATCGGCAATACGTTTGTTTTCTGCCATGTCGAAACCCAGTTTAATCTGCATGGCTTTAATCGCATTCAGCACCGTGCCTAACTCGTCCTGGCGGCCTATTTCAATAGGGGTGGCGTAATCGCCCTTGGCGATTTGGGCAACAGAACTCCTAAAAGCGCGTAGCAGTGAGCCGACCAAGGTTAGGCCTAGGAATAGCCCCAGAACAACGCCTACTGCTAGTGTGCTGAGGGAGATAATGCGGATTTTGGCAAAGCGGGATTGTGCCGCGTCGAACTCCTGTTTGGCGACGTTTATCTGCAATTGCAAAAGGTTCTGGACGCCTTCACTGAAAGGTTCATAAAGGGGCCGGATTTTGTCTGTGATGATGTTATTGGTTTGTGCAATGTCGTTGGCGCGTAACGCTGCAATGGCTGGTTTCAGGCCTTCAACGACGAAGCGCTTCCTGTCTGCGGCGAACTTTTCGGCCAGTGTTTTTTCCTCAGGCGTTAGATAGGTGGCCATGTAGGCATCCCAAGTCTTGGTGATTTCCGCCATATTGTGTTCCACTTCGGCGGTATTTGTTTGAATGACTTCGGGTGTTGGCGTAGTTAAAGCAGCGGTAATGCGCACCCGGTTGATTAATACCAGTTTTTGGATAAGCGCCAGTTGGCCCATCGGGATTGTGCGGTCTTCATAAACCGTGCGCAGACCCTCATTGGCCTTGCTTAAGCCATAAAAGCCCACGCCGCCAATGATCAGCATAAACACGCACAGCAGCCCGACAAGAGATAAAAATTCGCTTTTGATCGTAGGATTAAACTTTCCCAAGAGGCCTGATTTGACGACTTTCCCGTCCTGGATTTTTAGGTTGCCTGCCTTGCCTTCCCGGAACAGTCGGTAGGCACCCTCTGCCGCATTGATTTGTTCACGGGTGGGCTTGCTGCGCACCGACATGTAACCGACCCGTTGCTCGTTCTCATAAAAGGGCGTGGCATGAGCTAATACCCAATAGAAGTCGCCGTTTTTGCAGCGGTTTTTTACCAGTCCGGTCCATGGGCGATTCTCTTTCATGGATTTCCACAGATCTGCAAACGCTTCCGACGGCATGTCAGGATGCCGTACGATATTGTGAGAGGTGCCGATCAGCTCGTCTTTAGTGAATCCGCTAATGCGCAGGAAGTCTTCGTTGATATAGGTGATTATCCCTTTTAAATCAGTCTTGGATACGATGGAATCAGTCTCTTTAAGCGAGTATTCGACGTTGGTTACCGGCATATTGATTTTCATAAACTGTCTCTTAGAATTTTTATTTGGACTGGACGGCTGATTTTTATGGTTGTTAATTACTACAGGGATTAGTAAGTATTTTTGTAGTTTCAGTGTAGTCTTTTTCTGGCTATGTATGCAATTTTTTTATAGTAACTGTTCGTTTAAAAATTCAATAACTGACCCGGATGCCTAACTCCGCACTGCGGCCGGGTTCGGGGGCAAAATTACGCAGGTACGATGTAGAGTTACGGATATTTTCGTTCAACAGGTTTTTTGCCTTTGCAAACAGCAGTACTTCCGAATCGGAAAAGCTTGCCACTCGATATTGCGTACCCAGATTCAACAACATATAACCAGGGGTATTCGAATCATTTTCGCCTGAATAATTTTGCGCTTCGCCTCTTGTTAACCGCGCATTGGTTGACCAGTCGTTTTTTTCGTAACTTAGTTGCAATCCGTAACGTAGAGGCGGCATGCGGGGGACATTGCCACCCTGTTCGAACGTGCCACGGGTATAGTCGCCGAATAAGGTCAGATCGACCGCGCCGTATCGGTTTTGCATCAGCGGAAACACGGTTTGGGCTTCAAAGCCCTTGAAGGTGGCGGCAGTTTGGCGGCTGGCCAACACGGGGACGCAGCTTGCACCCACCGGACAGGCGGCTGCCATGGTTTCGCTATCCCTGTTAAACACTGTCCCTGTACGTTGCTGGTAAATGTAGTCGTCGACCCAATTGTGGAACAGGTTTAACTCTGCGGTCATCCAATCGGCTTTGTAGTGATAGCCCAGATCCAGGTTGTTGGACAGCTCTTTATTGAGGTTGGCGTTGCCCAATTCGTAGCTGTGCGTGGCCTCATGAACGCCGTTGGAGAACAATTCCTGTATCTGCGGCGCGCGTTGCGAGTGGGTGACGGACAGACTGACTTGATGCTGATCGGAGATGTCCCAATACGCCGAGGCAGAACCGCTGATGGGGTGGTAAGTCAAGCTGTTGCGATTTTCCGGCGCGATGGTTTGCCATTCGCCGCGAGCCCCCAGTTCGTACGTGACAGTACCGATTTTGAATGATTCGACATTAAATAAACCATAAGAAGCAAGGTCGGTACGCGGTACTAGGGCTTCTGCGCCGATGGCGGCAAACTGGCTGTTGACCGATTGAAAGCCCAACACGCCATCCAATAAACCGATGGGCTTGTGTTCAAGCTCCAGGCGGCTTTCGTAGGATTTGTTCAGGAATGTGGTGGCCGGTACGCCGGCATCCATTTCGACGTGCTTGTAATCGGTATAGCCAAATTTTATGCGCAGTTTATCCGCCAGCGCAAAAGGCTGGTTGAGCTGCCCTTTAAAATCGTATTTGGTTTGGTTAAGGTCGATAGTCACCGGCACGCCGCCATCGCCATTCGGGGGGATGCCGTAGTTTTTCTCCAGGCTGTTGATCGAAACGCCGAGCAACCCCGCGTCGCCTATTTTCGAGACACCAACCGAACCGCCGCGTGACCGGGCCTTTGAATTATCGATCAGGCCGCTGGGATTATTCACGATGTTCATGCCGGGGTCGGCTACGCGAGCGGCATCTTCATCTATCGCATTGCCGCCGATATGGGTATTACTTTGGTCGCGATAAAAACTGTCGACATGATAGGCCACGCCGTTTTTGCCGCCTTCCAGCTTCAGGGCGCTGGAGGTCTCGTTGGTTGCCGAATCATAGCGCTGCTCACCGGCTCCGCCGATCACCTTATCGGGAACTTGCTCGGGAATCCGGTTGTCGATTACGTTAACCACGCCCCCTATAGCGCCGCTTCCGTACAACAGCGTCGATGGCCCACGTAGCACTTCAATCCGTTCGACCAGGATTGGCTCGGCGCCGTTGGCATGATCAGGGCTTAAGGACGAAACATCATTGTTGCCCAGGCTGTTTTGCATGACCCGCACCCGAGGTCCCGATTGCCCGCGAATGACCGGCGTGCCGACCCCCGGCCCGAAAGACTGGCTGGTAATGCCGGGTTCATTCTTCAGTGTATCGCCGATGGTTGTTCCGACTTTGGTACGCAACTCGTCCCCGGACAGCACCGTTACCGGTTTGGCAAATTTTGAGGCCGGAGTGGAGAGCGGTGTATTGACGACCATCTTCTCGAATTCCATGACGTTGCTGTCATCCGCCTGGGCGTGGCTGCCTAATGCGCAGGCCAATAAGAAAAAAATAGCGAGTTTTTTATTCATGGTTTTCATTTATTGTTTGAGAGGCATGAGCCTGATTCAAGAAACACCGTCAGCAATGTTATAACATAACATTCTGTGAGCCTGTTGCCTATCAAAAAATAACGGCATCAGAGCTGATCGACCATCATCTCGGCGCATTTCGCGCAAACACCATGAATTTCGATGGCTTTGCTGTGTACGATAAAGTCAGCTTGCTTGATTTCTTGAGACAGCGCTAACATGACTTCCGGGGCCGAGCGCTCTTCCACTTCCTGGCAGTTATTGCAGATCAACAATAACTGTTCATGCTGATGGGCTGAGCTGTTGCAACCGACAAATGCGTTGAGACTTTCGACCCGATGAATCAAGCCCTGCTCGATCAAAAAATCCAGTGCGCGGTAAATAGTCGCGGGTTTTGCCGCATCCATCAGCGGTTTGATCTTATCCAATAGTTCGTAAGCTTTAACGGCTTTGTGGCTTTCCCAGATCAGTTCCAGCACTTGCTGGCGTATCGGCGTTAATTGCACACCGCGCACCACGCATAGCTGCGCTGCGGTGCCTAAGGCCTCGCTGACGCATTTTTCATGATCGTGTTCTAAGGTGTGGGAATGGTTGTGGTTTGCTTCGGCAAGTGTGTTCATTGTAGAGACCGTTTAGCTGAAATAGAGTGTTATATTATAACATTCGCTAAGTCTTCGCAATTTAGCGTGTCAAATGGGCGACCTGCCGGATCGCCCCTACAGATATGCGCGACAGCTTAAACCAACCGCCCCCACAAATCGTATTCATCCGCTTCTTCCAGCTCGACATCGACAAAATCGCCGACTTTCAGATGCGTCGCGCCATCGATAAACACCTGTCCGTCTATTTCCGGTGCATCGGCCTTGCTTCTCGCCACCGCGCCTTCTTCGACCACTTCATCGACCAACACCGTTTCGATCCGGCCTACCCGTTGCTGCAAACGCGCCGCGCTGATTTCTGCCTGATGCGCCATAAACCGCGCCAGACGCTCCTGCTTGATTTCTTCCGGGATCTGGTCTGGCAACTCGTTGGCGAGAGCGCCCTTGACCGGCGAATAGGCAAAGCAGCCGACCCTGTCCATTTGCGCTTCGCTGAGAAAATCCAATAATTGTTCAAATTCCTGCTCGGTCTCGCCGGGGAAGCCGACGATAAACGTGCTGCGCAAGGTGATGTCGGGGCAGATTTCGCGCCATGCCTTAATGCGTTCCAGATTATTCTCGCTGGCAGCCGGACGCTTCATCAGTTTAAGAATACGGCTGTTGGCATGTTGAAACGGTATGTCCAGATAAGGCAGGATTTTACCTTCGGCCATCAACGGGATCACTTCATCGACATGCGGATACGGATACACATAATGCATCCTGACCCAGATGCCCAGATCGCCCAGCGCCTCGGCTAAATCGTAAAAACGGGTTTTAACCGAATGGCCTTTCCAGTCCCGGCTTTGATACTTTAAATCCAGTCCGTAGGCGCTGGTATCCTGCGAAACGACCAGTAACTCCTTTACCCCTGCATTGGCCAGACGTTCGGCCTCCAGCATCACCTCGTCAACCGGCCTGCTGACCAGATCGCCGCGCATCGACGGGATGATGCAGAAGGTGCAGCGATGATTGCAGCCTTCGGAAATCTTCAAATAGGCATAATGCCGTGGCGTCAGTTTGATGCCTTGCGGCGGCACCAGGCTGATAAACGGGTCATGCGGGGGCGGCAAATGTTCATGCACAGCAGACACAACTTCTTCCAAGGCGTGCGCGCCGGTCACTTTCAAAACTTGCGGGTGACGCTCCCTGATTTCCGCTTCCCTGGAACCCAAACAACCTGTCACGATGACCTTGCCGTTTTGCGCCAACGCCTCGCCGATGCTGTCCAGCGATTCTTCGACGGCCGCATCGATAAAACCGCAGGTATTGACCACGACCAGATCGGCGTCCTGGTAAGTCGGCGAAATGGTGTAACCCTCTGAGCGAAGCTTGGTTAGGATTCTTTCGCTATCGACCAGAGCTTTGGGGCAACCCAAACTAATAAAACCAATTTGTGGAGCAGTCATTTAAATCTCAGATAATGTTAAAGCGCGTTAGTTTATAGGAGTGGCTGTTCAAATAAAAATTTAAAAGATGATCACCACGAAGACACGAAGAAATAAAACTTCGTGTTCTTCGTGTCTTCGTGGTGAATTAAAAATTTCAGGGTTAGGACTTTTCCTTAATCGCACTCGGATGACGGATGAGCATCGACAAATGCCCCTTGCTTTTGTTCAGCCAGCCGCGCACTTCGATGGTTTTGCCCAAATAGCCGTTAACGTCGGGAAATAAATCCAGCCATTGGCTCTCGATACGTGCCTCGAAGGTATCAGAAAACTCCAGGTAAATCGACTTGCGGGTTTTGCGGATATTGACCACCTTGCCGACCAGACGTATCCAGCCTGGATGTCCGGCTTCGGTAAGGCTGGTAACCGGTATTGCGGCATATTCAGGCCGAGTCCAGATGCCGAGTTTGGCTTGCTCTGCCTGATCCTGAGCCTTGACCAATTCGTTGACATAATGCAAATCGGGCGGATAAATGCTGACTGCCGCTAAACCGGCTGCAACCAGTTGCAGGTTGAGATGCTCTTTTTTCTCAGTGAACAAATGCGCCAGCGTTCTGTCGTATTTGTCGGTTTTTTCCGTGCCTATTTCAAGGCGAACTTTGGTGTTTTTCAGTTTGTCGGTTAGCCAGCGTTTGGCCTCGTCACCGCCTGCATCGGCCGATTTATCCCGGTGCTGAACCTCAGGCGTGTTGATGCCTAAAAAGCGGATTTTGCGACCGTCTTCCAACATCACGGTATCGCCGTCGTAAACGGTTCTGACCCTGAAAAAATCGTAGCCCGGTTTTATATCGAGTATTTTGGCATCATCGACTATAAGCGCATCGGCAACCGGGCGGTCGGAAAAATGCTTGCTGCCGTTAGCGTCCTGCCATTCGTAAATTTCGGCATTCACCCAGCCGGGCAAACATAATAATAAAACCAGTAAAATTCTCATGATCCAGCCCTTATATTTATACTCACATGCGCTCAAGCTTGATTAATTTAAAGATATATCACCACGAAGGCACGAAGAACACGAAGTTTTTACTGTGCTTTTCTTCGTGAACTTCGTGCTTTCGTGGTGAGTTAATCAATCGGCTAATATTTCATTAACTGGATTCAACGCAGCATCAAGCTTTTGCATATCCAATTCATTTTCCCATCTGGCGGCAACCACAGTGGCAACGCCATTGCCGATCAGGTTGGTTAAGGCGCGGGCTTCGGACATGAAGCGGTCTATGCCTAGGATCAGCGCAAGTCCTGCAACCGGAATGGTTGGAATGACCGAGAGCGTTGCCGCAAGGGTGATAAAACCGCTGCCGGTAACGCCCGCCGCGCCCTTTGAAGTTAGCAGCAGTACTCCGAGTAGGGTCAGTTCCTGTGTCATGGTCAGCGGGGTGTTGGTAGCCTGAGCGACAAAAACAGCGGCCATCGAAAGATAAATAGAGGTGCCGTCAAGGTTGAACGAATAGCCTGTCGGGATAACCAAGCCGACCACGGATTTGGAACAGCCCAGTGCTTCCAGTTTAATCATGATGCGCGGCAGCACCGATTCCGAAGAGGAAGTGCCCAGCACGATAAACAGCTCGTCCTTGATATAAACGATGAATTTGAAGATACTAAAACCGGTATGTCTAGCAATCAGCCCGAGTACGAAAAAAATGAACAGCAGGCAGGTCAGGTAAAAACTGCCCATTAAGCTCGCTAGCGGCAGCAGTGACGCAACGCCGTATTTGCCGATGGTAAACGCCATCGCGCCGAAGGCTCCGATCGGGGCGAGCTTCATGATGGTTTCCACGATGCCGAACAGGGCCTGCGAAACTTTGTTGATGAACACCGTCACTGCCGCCCCCGTTTCTTTCATCGCGGCCAGGGAAAAGCCGAACAGCACCGAAAACAGCAACACCTGCAAGATGTCGCCCTTGGCAAAGGCATCAATGACGCTGGTAGGGATGATGTTAAGCAGAAACTCGACCGTGCTTTGCGTTTTTGCCGAGGCGGTATAAGCGGCAAGGCCTTGGCTATCCAGTGTGCTTGCGTCGATATTCATGCCCGAGCCGGGCTGGATGACATGCACCACAACCAGCCCGATGGCCAGTGCCAGCGTACTGACGACCTCAAAATAGAGCAATGCCTTAACGCCGACGCGACCGACCTTGTCCAGCTCCTGCATGCCGGCGATGCCGGTCACCACGGTGCAGAAAATGATCGGTGCGATGATCATCTTAATCAGCTTGATGAAGCCGTCGCCGAGCGGCTTCATCGCGACGCCCGTTTCAGGGTAGAAATGGCCGAGCGCAATGCCGATGACGATGGCGGCCAAGACTTGGAAATACAGCTGTTGATAGCGTTTTTTTGCGATGTGATCGGGTTGCACTGATAGCCTTCTAAATATTTAAGCTTATGGTTAATCTGGTGTTTTAATGAAATTAAACTACTCTATTAAAATAATGATAACGCCACCCAAAAATAACATGCTGATTGTATTCGATATTGCAGATCTATATGTATCCAAGTTATTTGATTTTTTTCATAAAGGATAAGCATGACTCAACTCATGAATGCAGCAGCACAAACTGAAGAGGACTGTTACCTGGGTCAGTTCATTCCATTGCAATACCATCACCATATGTTGATGGATCAGTACCGAATGGGTTCATTCAAAGCCGCTATAGAACAAACTGTCTTTCCCGGTGCCAAGGTGCTCGATTTGGGCGGCGGTACCGGGGTATTGTCCTGGTTTGCAGCAGCCAAGGCCAGTAAAGTATGGTGTGTGGAGTTCAATCCAGATTTGGTCAGAGAGGCCCGGCGCCTGTTGAAGCTTAATCCGGGTGGAGAGAAAGTTGAACTGGTGCATGCCAACGCCTTTGAATATTTGCCCCCCGAACCGGTGGACATAGTCATTTGCGAAATGCTCCATTCCGCCATGGTGTGTGAAAAGCAAATTGAAATTATCAAGAGCTTCAAAAAACGCTATTTGCAGCGTTTCGGCGGCCCTTTGCCGCGCTTTATTCCCGAGGCCGTGATTATGGCCGTCCAGCCGGTGCAGCAGAACTTCCAGTTCATGGGGTTTCATGCGCCGATAATGCAGTTTCAACTGCCGAAAGCCGTTCAGGCCGATACTACGGAGTTAGCGTTTCCTCAAGTTTACAGTACCGTCGATTTCACGCAAACAGTGTCTGAAGCGTTCAGCTGGAAAGGTGTATTTAGGCTGGAAGCCGGGCAAGTGAACGCATTGCGCTTTATCACCAAAAATATCCTGTCCATTTCAGCGGAAGATAGCTCAGTTATCGAATGGCACAATCATTACTTGGTTTTGCCGCTTGCCGAGCCTATTCAGGCGAAAACGGGTGCTTTACTGCATGTCAGTTTTAGTTATCGGGCAGGAGGTTCCCTCGCGCACCTGCAAAACGCCATTTCTGTGACTCTGGAAAAAGAATAAATGATTCTTTAACCCGAACCCCCGCACTACCATAAAACTTTCTTTCACGATCTGCATGAATGCCACAGATTAAGACGCCGTCATTTTGTGATGCAGACGTTATTCCTCGTCGTATTAAGCGAATCGAAAGAGGCTAGGTTCTGTTGACATTTACCCCGATTTCAGAGAAATTTAACCGCTTCGTTAACAAATGGCGAATCGGCTAGTACTTGGCACAGAACGCAGTTAACATTATGTTTTTATTTTTCCAGAGATGATTATGACACTTACCGCAATGGATCTTGTTGCCCAAGCTAAACAACATATTGTTGAAATTGATACCGATGACGCAAAAAACACTTTGGAAACAAGTCTAATCCTGGATGTCAGAGAGCCTGCTGAATATGCCGCAGGCCACTTGCCTGGCGCGTTTAACATACCTCGCGGGGTGCTGGAATTCAAGATCGGTTCGCACCCTGATTTTCAAGATAAGCAAGATGCCCATATCATCGTTTATTGCCAATCCGGCGGCCGCTCCGCATTGGCAACAGAGGCCTTAAACAAGATCGGATTCAGCAATGCCGTTAGCATGGCAGGCGGATTTAAGGCGTGGGCTGACAGTGGAAATGAAGTCGTCTAATGGCTGAATTGGAAACTATTCGTCTGGATAAATGGTTGTGGACTGCGCGTTTTTTTAAGACGCGTAGTCTGGCCGCCGAGGCTATTTCCGGTGGAAAAGTTCATGTTAACGAGCAGCGCAGCAAACCCGGAAAAGAAGTCAAAATAGGCACCATGCTATCGATTAGCAAAGACACGCATCGCTGGGAGGTCACGATTATCGCCGTTAACAGTCAACGGCGCTCAGCTAAAGAAGCGGTTTTGCTTTATCAGGAAAGCGCTGAAAGCCTAGCCAAGCGTGAGCTGCAAATCATCAAAAACCGTGAACAGCGGGAATTATTCGACTTTAGTGGCAGGGATCATAAACCTAACAAAAAAGAACGGCGTTTGATTCACCAGTTTAAGCAAGGGTAGGGGCTCTATAAACAGGTGGGAGGCTTAGGCAAACCGGCCAGCTTGCAAGCGTATTTTAAAGGGCCATCGGGAAACAATTGGTGCAAATAACGGCTGTTGCCTTTGGCTTCGCCCAACTCCTTGGTTATCGCTTTGGTAAAAACCCGCGCATTGGGTAAATGTTTAAACTGCTGATAATAGCGCCGGATGAATAAAATGATTTCCCAGTGTTCAGCTTTCAACTTGATATGATTTAACGCGGCCAGCTGCTTGGCGACATCTTCATTCCAGTCTGCCGGGTTGATCAAAAAACCCTGCTCGGTTGTTTCCAGTTGCAAATCCGGATTTGTTACGTCCATGATTGAATAACCGGATTATTAACCGTCAATTCAACCAATTCTGCATAACCGATTACTTCGATGCCTTTAACCAGCTCATGGGGAGCTATTCCGCGCACGGCAATGTCATCCGACAACACGCAAAGGCGATTGCTGCTTAGTTGCCGGGCTAGTATGTCGTTGATGGCGCTATTTTGTAATGTCCGTAAAACTGCGTTTTCAAGAAACACGACAACGTCACCTGAGTCGATACGCTGTAAAATGGCAGCTTCTATGGGCGACTGAAAAATAAGGTGCAGCACGTTAAGCGCTATCGGTTAATTTAAGACCGATAATTCCGGCAACGACCAGCGTAATTGACAGCAAGCGGTACCAGTCGGCCGATTCTTTAAAAAGAACAATACCTAACACCGCCACGCCGACCGCCCCCATGCCAGTCCAGACGGCATATGCGGTTCCCAGCGGCAAAGTTTTAATGGCCAAGATCAATAAATAAAAACTACAGCCACCGGATACCATCGTTATGATGCTGGGCCACAGTTTGGTAAAGCCCTGATTATATTTAAGACTTAAAGCGAACACTATTTCTGCAAATCCAGCAGAAAATAAAAGAAACCACGCCACGAACACCTCTTTGCTTTGTATTTTGTGTTTGAATAGCAAATATTTTATAATACTCTAGACTTAGAGCAACATTTAGAGACCATTTAGTTATTATCAATGAAAGACGACGCATCGTATACAGTCCACAATCCAAGGCAAATAATCAGTCATTTATCATCTCTAGTTAAAAGCAAATGCCTGCTGAGCGTTAGTTTGGGGGCAAATCATGGTTCCTACCTCACCGCTTTGCTCGGGATCAATGACAGAAATAATATGCTGGTTTTGGATTGCGGACCCAAGGAAGATTTAAATCAACGACTACTTAATGCCGCTAAGGTTACATTCAACACGGATTATAATGGCATTAAAGTTTCTTTCTCTTTAACTGAGCTAAAAAAAATCACCTATAAAGGGGAGTCGGCATTCGCGGCATCGATTCCTAAATCGCTCTTTTGGATGCAGCGTAGAGAATACTTCAGGGTAAAATCACCACTCTCAAAGCCTAGCTATTGCCAATTAGTAATAGAGGGTAAGGAGCCTGTTAACCTTAAGTTATACGACATCAGTCTTACTGGTTTTGCGATGCTTAATGTTTCCAAAGAAGTTTCCGATTTCCTGACTCCCGGTAAAATACTTGAGCAATGCAAGCTCATTCTTTCAGAAGCAGGTGAGTGCATGACGTCCTTTGAGGTCTGCGCCAAGTACATCATTAACCCTGATAAATTACAAAAGATTCAGAAAGTAGGCTGTAGGTTTGTCAAGGTAACTCGCCCAGTTGAAGAGACTGTTCAGCGCTATATGCAGCAAATTCAACGAGAAGACTTGCAGAGTGAATGATGCCTACGGCTAACCTCTCTGTGGTTTATGCAAGAGCAGCGTAGCGGTGTACCTTGAGTCGTTTAGCCAGAGAAAAACACCTATGACCGCACACTTGTGTTCGATAATAAGCAAAAAATACAGAGTTATGACTAATGAGTGAAGCCACGTCTTATTCAATCTATAACCCTAAGCAAATAGTCCGCAATTTATCGACATTGATTAAGAATAAACGCTTACTCAGCGTCCGTTTTGGCGAAGGTAAAGCCTTTTTTCTTACCGCAATACTTGAAATTGACGAAGTAAATAAGGTCGTGATTTTTGATTACGGTTCCAACGAAGCTTTAAACCAACAGCTGCTTAAGGCCAACAGTATTACTTTCGAAGCCGATTTTTCAGGCATTAAAGTTTCTTTCAAAGGAAGTGAGCTGACGCAAACCCTTTATAGTGGCGAGTCGGCGTTTACTATGCCTATTCCTAAGTCAATCTTTTGGATGCAACGCAGGGAATTTTTT
>JANYKK010000252.1 GCA_025361585.1 Methylobacter sp.
CGTAACCGAGGCCGAGGTTTTATCGGCATTTACCGAGCTGAACGATAACAATTTTATCAGCCGCATCGGCCCGGTTATTCCGCCCAACCATATCGGCGTCAGCGCCCTGGTCGCCATGTCCGTTCCTGAAGCGCAGCTGCAACAAGTTGCCGATATAGTCAGCGCTTACCCCGAAGTCAATCATAATTACGAACGCGAGCACCGGCTTAACCTCTGGTTTGTAGTTATCGCTTCCGATGCCGCACACTTACACGCCGTAATCGACTCAATAGAGCAGGAAACATCCTACCCAGCCATGCTGCTGCCGATGCTGGATGATTTTTTCATTGATTTGGGCTTTAAGCTGGATTTGGCTAATGCTTGATGTCAAAGACCGTCAACTGCTCGAACATGTCCAACTTGGTCTACCGCTTTGTTCCCGGCCTTATGCCGAAATCGGTCGGCTTTGCGACATGCCCGAAACCGAAGTGATCGAACGCCTAACCCGGCTTAAACAACAAGGCTTGATCAAACGCATGGGCGTTATCGTCAAACACCGGCAACTCGGCTACCGCGCCAATGCGATGATCGTCTGGAACGTACCGGATAACCTTATCAAACAACTGGGCGGCCATATCAGCCGGTTTTCGTTTGTGACGCTGTGTTACCAGCGCCCTAGGCAACCGGAATGGCCTTATAACCTGTATTGCATGATACACGGCAAAGACAAGGATACCGTGTTGAAGCAACTGGAACAGCTTGTTGAAGCTTGCGGCTTAAGCGCTTTCGACAGGGAAATCCTGTTCAGCCGCCGTTGCTTCAAACAACGGGGCGCTATTTATCGAAATACCGCTTTAGCTCATGGATGAAATAGACAAACAAATTATCAACGCCTTGCAAGACGGCTTTCCGATTTGCGACGCGCCTTATCGGCAAGTCGCCGCGCAGCTGGGACTAACCGAGCAGGAGCTGATAACCCGACTAAAAGCACTATTAGATAATGGCACATTAACCCGCTTCGGCCCGTTGTACAATGCCGAACAAATGGGCGGCGCCTTGACCCTGGCCGCCGTTAAAGCGCCAATAGAGCGCTACGATGAAATCACGGAAATCATCAACAGCTTTCCTGAAGTCGCCCATAATTACGCGCGCAGCCATGAGTTGAACATGTGGTTTGTGATTGCCACCGAGACGCCCGAACAAGTCCGGCAAACCATCGACGCAATTGAACGGCAAACGGGTCTTACCGTCTACAACATGCCGAAGAAAAAGGAATACTTCGTCAACCTGAAGCTGGAAGTCTGACCATGCTTGATGAAACAGACCGTAAAATCATCCAGGCAACCCAAGCCGGTTTGCCGTTAACGCCCCAGCCTTACCAAACGATTGCAGAACAACTTGGCCTGACCGCGGATGATGTTATGATGCGACTGACAGCCATGCAAAACAGCGGCATTATTCGCCGTATTGGCGCCGTACCCAACCACTATAAACTGGGCTATCGCTTTAACGGCATGACCGTCTGGAATATCCCGGACGAAGCCATTGACGAGTTGGGGCAAAAAGTCGGGCAACTGGAATTTGTCAGCCATTGTTACCATCGCCCCAGGCATCCTCCCGAATGGATGTACAACCTGTTTGCGATGGTGCATGGCAAAAGCCAGGAAGCTGTCGATGCACAGATTCGGCAGATTGCCGATCTGCTAGGCAATAATAATCTGGGCTGCGATGTTTTATACAGCACAAAAATTCTGAAAAAAACCGGTTTCCGCACGGGTGACCAGCCGGTCACCCCTACAATAATCTCAACCGACCGTAGGGGCGACCGGTTGGTCGCCCGCTCTGAACAACAAAGAAAAACCAGAAAATCAACCCGCCTGACTCATTACGACTACAGCCAAAATGGCGCTTATTTTATAACCCTCTGCGCCCATAACCGTGAATGCTTATTCGGGGAAATACAAAACGGCGTCATGATACCGAACAACTATGGCAACATAGTTATTGAAGAATGGCACAAATCCGAAACCATCCGGGATGAAATTGAACTCGATGAATTCGTGTTAATGCCCAACCATATCCATGGCATCCTATCGATTGACCGTAGGGGCGACCGGTCGGTCGCCTTAAACCGCGCCCCAGGCCCAAAACCGAAATCCCTGAGTTCATTCATTGCCGGTTTTAAATCCAGCGTAACCCAACAAATCAACAGTATTCGAAACAAGCCCGGCGCACCGGTTTGGCAAAGAAATTATTATGAACACGTTGTGAGAAACGAGGATGATTTATCGCAAACCCGTGAGTATATTGTTAATAATCCGATGAAATGGGAGTTGGATAAGGAAAATCCTCAACGTATTGGGTAAAAAAAGGGCGACCTGCCGGATCGCCCCTACGCCATTACTGACAATTGTAGGGGCGACCGGTTGGTCGCCCTTTGGCGTATACTCCGTGTAATAACACAGCCACAAGGACTTAAACTTTTATGTTTAGACTAAGCCACTACATGCGGGAATTAATAGATCCGACACCGTTAAAACCGATGCGCAAACCGGCGGCGCCGGTGGTTATCTGGAACCTGATCCGCCGCTGCAACCTCACCTGCAAACATTGCTACACAACCTCCACCGATATTAATTTCCCGAACGAGCTAAGCACGCCGGAAATCTATACGGTCATGGATGACCTGAAAGCCTTTAAAGTGCCGGTGCTGATCTTGTCCGGCGGTGAACCATTGCTGCACCCCGACATCTTCGACATTTCTCGCCGCGCGAAGGACATGGGCTTCTATGTCGCATTATCGACCAACGGCACCAAAATTTCTGCGGATAATATCGACGAAATCGCCGACATTAATTACCAATATATCGGTGTCAGCCTGGACGGCATCAAAGACACCCACGATCAGTTCCGGCGGGTAAAAGGCTCATTCGACCAAGCCCTGCACGGCATCCACCTGTGTCTGGAAAAAGGCATCAAAGTCGGCCTGCGTTTTACCTTGACGCAGGATAACGCCCAGGACTTCCCGGCCTTGTTGCAGTTAATGGACGACCACAATATCGACAAATTCTATTTGTCGCATTTGAATTACGGCGGCCGCGGCAATAAAAACCGCAAAGACGACGCCCATTTTTCGATGACCCGAACCGCCATGGATCTGCTGTTTGAAACCAGCTATGACTGGCTTAAGGCAGGCAAAGACCGGGAATTCGTCACCGGCAATAACGATGCCGATGCGGTTTATTTTTTGCACTGGGTGGCCCGGCATTTCCCCGATAAAGTCGAACACATCCAAGCCAAACTGGAGCAATGGGGCGGCAATGCCTCCGGCGTCAATGTCGCCAACATCGACAATCTGGGCAATGTCCATCCCGACACGTTCTGGTGGCATTATGAACTGGGCAATGTCAAAGAGCGGCCTTTTTCGGAAATATGGATGGATACAACCGACCCGTTGATGGCCGGTCTTAAGCAACATCCCAGGCCACTTGAAGGGCGCTGTGCACGGTGTCATTATCAGGAAGTTTGCAACGGCAACACCCGTGTCAGAGCCGCGCAAACTACCGGGAATTTCTGGGCCGAGGATCCGGGATGCTATCTGGCGGATGCAGAAATAGCTTAACGTTATCTTGAAGCAGTAGCCAACGAGGTTCTATATTTCTAAAAACCGTCAAATAGGTATTTATACTCGTTGTAATAATCAGAAATTTATTGAATAGTAACCAATGCCAAACTCGCAGTAAGTTAGAGGCGAAAGATTATGAATCCTAAAATCCAGAAAAGCTGAACATTGGAGCGTGCTTTGCGATTTCGTTACGATCGCATAAAGATAGTTCGGCATTTCTCACGACGATGAGAGACACGCTAATGAAAATCCTCGCTATGCCAATCTTATTAGGTACTCTATTTGTTGTGCCGACTGCATACGCAGACCATGAGCAATTATTCTTTGCCGATGTTTTTTTACCAACCTTTTCAGACGGTTTCATCCAGCGCCTGAATCCCAACGGCACAGAATTTAAATCGATTGTGTCAACAGGAGATGGTGTTCGTGGTGTTGCCGTTGACCCTGAAAACAGTGAAATATTTTGGTCAGATGTTAACCGCCATGCAATTAGCAAGACTAATCTTAATGGAACTAATCAAAAAGACATTGTAACAACGCAGCTAAATTTTATTTCTGATGTGGATATAGATATCAAGAATAGAAAAATTTATTGGAGCGATCCATCGCAAAACCAAATTGGCCGCGCCAACTTAGACGGTACAGATCAAATTTTTATTATTCCGTCTCCCTGCCTGTCTAGTGTTGGCTATTTTTGTGCGGCCGGAGGAAGTCTTGCAATCGATTCCGTAAAGAAGAAGCTGTACTGGACGACTGCATACTGTTCAGACAATTCATGCTTAAGCCCTGCAACGTACCTAGGAGATATACTCAGATCCGATTTGGACGGTTCAAACATTGAAGTCGTAGTCGCAGCGGTTGGTCGACCGTCGTCGATACAAGTCGACCCCATTGGGAAAAAGATCTATTGGACTGATTATGTCAATGATGTTGTGCGTCGATCCAACTTGGACGGCACTCAAGTCGATGACTTATTTGTTGTCGGGAAAAATAACAATCCAAATAGCTTAGTACTCGACCTGAAGAATGGCTACATCTATTGGGATCAAGATGGCGATATTCCAGACCAGTCCTGTATCAAACGAATGCATTTAGATGGCAAACAACCAAAGGACATAAAATGCGGTTTTGGCAACGTACCCGATATTGAGCTTGTGTCGCTCCATAACCGGTCGGCGGATTGAAGTTCAGGTTTCGTCTTTACCAAGCCAATGTTTCACAGCGGGAGATTGATAACTGGCATAGCGATCCAGCAGCGCGTCTGGATCGGTTTCCACCATCAACATCGCATGATGATGTTCTTTGACAAATTGCTCGGCCCTTACATGATCTAAAAACTGGATCAACGCATCGTAATAGCCTGCCACATTGAGCAGGCCGCAAGGCTTATGGTGAAATCCCAGTTGCGCCCAAGTCCAAATCTCGAATAATTCCTCCAGCGTTCCTATGCCGCCGGGGAGCGCTATAAATCCATCCGAAAGCTCGGCCATCAGCATCTTCCGTTCATGCATGGAGTGGGTGACATGCAATTCTGTCAGGTGCTGGTGCGCGACTTCTTTATGCGCCAAGGCCTTAGGTATCACGCCGACAGCTTGGCCGCCGAGCTGCAATACTCGATCCGCCACCATGCCCATGATGCCGATACTGGCGCCTCCGTAGACCAGCCTGATATTCCGGCTGGCCAATGATTCGGCAAGCGAATAAGCGGCCGAAGCGTAGGCATCGAGCTGTCCTGGACTGGAGCCGCAATAGATGCAGATGCTGTTAACTGGGCTCATGTTTGCGTTGCTGTTTAAAATCAGTACTCGGCATCATGATAAACATTCTGCACGTCGTCCAGATCGTTACACAGATCTAAAAACCGTTCAAACAACGCAACATCATCACCGCCAATCGGGGTGCTGCCTTTGGGCAAAAATTGAATCTCGTCCACGTCAAAATCAATCTCGCCCAAAGCATCCGCCAAAGCTTGTTTGGCTTTGAAATAGTCGGTCTGAGGCGTAAATACGGTGACTTTGCCGTCATCGCTTTCAATGTCGGTCACATCGACATCGGCCGAAAGCAACGCATCAAGCACAGCATCCTCGTCATCATTTTTAAACGCCAAGATAGCGGCATGGTCGAACATGTGGCTGACTGTGCCTTGCGTGCCGATTTTACATTTTGTTTTGGTAAAACACTGACGCACATCGCCAAACGTACGGTTAGGGTTATCGGTCAGGCACTCGACTATCACCATGCAGCCGCCGGGGCCATAGCCTTCGTAACGTGCAGGCGAGAAATCCTCGCCACCGCCACCTTTAGCTTTGTCGATGGCTTTCTCAATAACATGGGTAGGCACTTGATCCTTCTTGGCGCGCTCAATCAAACCCCGCAAGGCTAAATTCCCAGACGGGTCAATGCCTCCCGATTTAGCGCTGACATAGATTTCCCGGCCGTATTTGCTGTAAACCTTGGCCTTGGCATCCGATGTTTTGGCCATAGACACTTTACGGTTCTGATAAGCTCTACCCATTTTG
>JANYKK010000263.1 GCA_025361585.1 Methylobacter sp.
TTCTTGCCCATGATGCAAAGCCGCAGGTTGTCGCCCTTAGCCAGAGCTGCCTGTGCTGTAGCGCATCATTGTCGGCAAAAAAGCGGGGACATGCCTTCGGTGTTTTTCTCCAGCCATGGCGAAAGCCAATATTATTTCGAGATGCTGGATGGCATAGCGGCGCGTGAAGATGTCTCGCCTAGCCGTTTTAGCCTGTGCGTGCATAACGCCATTGCGGGTCTGTCCAACTTGCACAGCACCAGTTTCCAGCCCACCGTGTCTTTGTCCGGTGGAACAGAGGGGCTATTTGCCGCTTTTCTGGAAGCAGGCGGATTGCTTCTGGAAGTACCCAAGGTATTAGTGATCTGGTATGAACAACCGTTGCCCGATGCGTATCGCACCTACCTTGCCACGTCTGAAACAACCTGGGCGCTGGCCATGGTTTTATCCGGGGACGGAAACACCGGTCACCAGTTGCGACTAACGCGCAGACCGGACACGGGTCTATCCACAGCCGAAGACACAGCCAAAAGCTTGATTCAGGCAATTTTAGAGAATCGCCGAAGTTCACTCTGCCATCTGGATCGCTCGATTTGGCAATGGAGTCTGGACGATGTTTAAACGGATCAATTATCTCTGGCGATTATTCGGCACAGGCACCAGCTTCTTCCTGTTCGGTACAGTGGGCGTGTTGTTTTGGGGAATACTTTTTCCGGTGCTCGATAAATTCATCATGCAAGACATGCCAAAAAAGCTTAGATCAAGACTGCTAATGAACAGGATTTTCCATGTTTACATGGAATTCATGCGCGCGATCGGCATCCTGAGCTACGAAGTACATGGCGGCAAGCGGCTTAATACGCCCGGCCGACTGGTCATCGCCAACCACCCTTCCCTACTGGATATAGTGTTCCTGATCTCGCAAATCCGCAACGCTACCTGCATCGTCAAACCGGCATTAGCTGCCAACCCGTTCATGCGCATTCCTATCCATGCCATGGGCTATATTTATGCGGATGATCCTGAAGCCGTGATGAAACAGTGCGCAGAGGAATTGCACGAGGGCTGTTCACTGATCGTATTTCCCGAAGGGACGCGAACCACGCCCGGCAAACCGCTCAAATTCCTTCGCGGCACCGCCGCCATTGCCTTGGAATCGAAGGCCAAGATATTACCGGTCATCCTGAGCTGTTCCCCGACCACATTGACTAAGCGCGAAAAATGGTATCAAATACCCGACAGGAAATTTACTTTAAGCCTGCATGTGGAAGAAGATTTCGAGCTAGATGCAATTGATGAAAATGCTAGCCGCTCCCTCGCCACGAGAAAACTAACCCGGCAATTGGAGAAGTATTTCGTTGATAGACAGGCGCACCATGAAAAATATTGAAGTCGAATTAAAGCAGTTAATTATTGATACCTTAGAGTTGCAAGGCATAAGCCCACTAGACATCGCCTCAGAAGCCCCTTTGTTTGACGGCGGCTTAGGCCTCGATTCCATTGACGCACTGGAAATCGGGCTGGCCCTGAAAAAAAAATATGACATCCACATCGATACTGACTCCACTGAACTTTTGAATTATTTCGCCTCGATTAAAAACTTAAGCCGTTTTGTCATATCACAACAACAAATAACATCATGAAAACCCCAGAAGAAATACACCTCACCCTGAGACAGCTGATGTCGGAAATGTTCGAACTCGCGCCCGAGGACATTAATTTGGACTCTAATTTAAAAGATGATCTGGATATTGACAGCATCGATGCAGTGGATTTGATGGTCAGGCTACGGAACATTATCGGCCAACGCATTAACCCGGAAGATTTCAAAAACGCGCGCACCATACAGGATGTGGTGGACGTTATTTATCGAATCAACGAAGCAGCTTAGCGCCTTTATGCTTAACGGCATTATCTGGGCGGCGACCATCAGTTACCCTTTCCTGGTTTGGTTTTCCCTGGATTATGTTCAGCCCCGTTATTTGGCCTTGGCTCTGGCAGGGATTTTCCTGCTTCGCCTCCTTTTTCGACACCCAAGCCTGCCTAAAGACGGTGCATGGTCACTGATGCTGGCGGCTTGCCCCCTGTTTTTGCTGATCATCGCGTTAATCAACGAGACCCGCTGGCTGCTGGCTTATCCGGTATTCGTTAGTCTGGTGTTTTTCACCGTTTTTGCCTTAAGCCTCGCCTATCCGCCCACTGTCGTGGAACGCTTGGCGAGGCTTGAAGACCCGAATCTGCCGCCCAAGGGCGTAAGCTATACCCGCAAAGTCACCCAAGTGTGGTGCGTGTTTTTTCTGGTCAATATCTCTATCTCCCTGTTCACGATCTGGTATGGAGACCCCTGGCTGTGGAGCCTATACAATGGCGGGCTATTTTATGTATTGATGGGGTTGTTGATGGTCGCTGAAATGACTGTTCGCCGCAAGGTCAAGGCCAGCTATTGATGATCGCACAGACTGGTAGTCCAGCAATTTTGTTTCCTGAAATACTCGGAGAAAAG
>JANYKK010000269.1 GCA_025361585.1 Methylobacter sp.
TGTCAGGTCAGCCATTATGCCGACGCCGGCGATCATAAAATCGCCGTTTGCAAAGTGCTTACAGCCGCGAAGCTTAATCAAGGACAGCCGTTGCTGTATAGCCAGACCGAAGATATGGACGGCAGCAGCGAGCTGTATAAATAACTGATGTTAAGCACTGTCCACGAAAACCAAAAGTAGTCTAACGATTGCGATAGTTCAGTGCCGCGATATTAAATAATGGCGTTTTTAACCCACTACAACATAAGCCCTCATGTATTCCTCCGAAACAACGCAAAAGCCACATGAGCACAAGAATTGCGCTTCGAAGTTATGCGATGGGCTTAATCAAATTTCATTGCAACCAAAAATAAAGCCGTTCGGCGATTACCTTGAATAACCGTATCGTCATAGATTGAGCTGCTGACATACCGCTGATCAATGACATTTTCAACTTTAAAACGAAAATCGAATTGCTCCAATTGATAATGAGCAACCAGGTCGGGCCTCACATAGCCGGGCACTTCAAAACTATTAGCATCATCGCCAAATCGCCGACCGACAAACACCAAACCGCCACCGATTTTAAACTGACCGGGCAAACCGGCGATGGGAAGTTGATAATGTCCCCACAACGTACCGCTATGTTTGGGAGTGCTACGAAACACATTGCCTTGATAGGCGGGATGCTGGATAAACTTGGTATCCATCAAACTGTAATTGGCAATTATCTGCATACTCTCCGAAATTTGCCTGCTGACATCCAACTCAAAACCACGACCGCGCACCGCACCGTTAGCAACCGAATAGTCCGGGTCTAGCGGATCGCGACCCGGAAGATTGTTTTGGGTCAATTGATATACGGCTGCGGACAGACTTAACCGCTTATCGAACCAAACCGATTTAACGCCGAGCTCATACAGTTCGCCTTGTTTGGCTGGCAAGAACTTAAGATTTCGGTCTGTTCCCGAGTTGGGTTGAAACGACTGGCTGTAACTAAAATATCCGGCTACATTATCAACCGGCGTAAACGACAAGCCTGCATTGTAAGTAAACGCATTCTGATTGGTTACAGGTATAAAGACATCGTTTTGAAAGCTGTCGCCATTAAACAAACTGTAACGCATCCCGCCCGTAATATGCCAAAACCGGGTTATATCGATTTGGTCGTTTAAATAAAAGCCGTATTCCAACTGCGTTATATCCTTATCCAATCGGGTAGTCGCCGGAATGGGGTAATTGAAAACGGGATTATAAACATCGAGTGTATAACCCCCAATGCGCCGATCACTGTTCAGGCGGTCATCAGCAGCATTCCGTTCGATTCCGCCAATCAGATGATGCTGACCGCCCAATAGCTCAAACTGGCCGTGAATTTCAGAGCGTAAATTATACTGGTCGTAATGGTCATGAATATTACGGTAATAACCGCTAAGCGTAGTGGGCGTTTCAAAGGTATAAAAACCGAACAACAAATCTTCACGCTCAACATGAAAGTAATGGCCGGCAAAATGCAATGATCAGCTATCCGATAATGTTTGCTTGAGTGCCGCGCTAAACCGCCAATAGTGCCGGTCGGAACGGGTGCGTGGATCGACGTATGACCGGTCGTAAACCACATGATTCTGGGTATAAACATTATCGAACCGATAGGGCTGGTTCTGATAGCCGTATTCAAAGCCGACATCAAGAGAACTGCCCGGCTGATAATTCCAGGTTAACGACGGCGCAATCGTTGCCCGATCATGAGTAATATTGTCACGGAAATCATCGGCCAATTGTCCAGCGGCAATCACGCGATACAATACCGTTTTATCTTGATTCAACGGACCGGTGCTATCGACAACCCCACGATTAAAATCATAACTGCCCGTCTCATAACTAAGCGAATGTTTAAACTGCGCCTGAGGTTTTTTGCTGATGTAATTGACTGTGCCGCCCGGAGAACCGGAACCGTACAGCACCGAAGAATGTCCCTTTAAAATGTCAACCCTTTCAACCAAAGCCATATCCCTGACCTGAAAATGCTGATTATCCTGCACGCCATCAAGATAAGCGCTGCCGGTGGTCGTAAACCCCCGTATCCGCAAATCGGTATTAAACCCGGAATCGGCAGAACTTTGTTGAACGCCGCTGACAAACATTGCAGTGTCTTCCAGGCGCAAAGCCATGCTGTCTTGCAGCAGCGCCTGATTAACCACGCCGACCGAAAACGGCACGGCCAGCGTCGATGCTTGGGTACGGGTAGCGGTATCGGAAGTATCGGTGTAATAGTCTGAAATGCGTGGCGTTGTAACGACCAAAGGATCTAAAGTCAATGTGGATTCGTCCGCATAAACCGAACCGCTCAACAACACGCACAGAAAAAATAAAAACGGGAGCATGAAAAATTATTATTTATTATAGTTAGTTGGCTGGTTCCCAAGCTCCCAGCTTCCTGTTTTCGCGAAGCTACGACTACATAGGCAGGACATGATCCATTTCTCTGCATTCCCGCATCCCTGCGGATTATGCAGGAGAGGTTGGCGAAAGTTCTACTTCAAGGCCTCTACTCTGGAAATTGGGAACCAGCAAAATCAAAGCCTTGACTTTGCCGCATCGTAAACCTTCAGCTTGTTACGCTTGCCAACGGCGATCACGGTAACAAAAACGGTTTCGTCCTCAACCCGATACACAAGCCGATATCCAACACGTAACAGCTTGATCTTGTAACAGTCGCGCATTCCAGCAAGGGCGGCTGCAGGAACCCGTGGGTTATTCAGCCGTTCTGCAAGTTTATTTTTGAGTGGTTCGCGTATGCTGTTGTCCAGTTTATTCCACTCTGCCAGTGCCAGCTCGTGAAAGCGTAGCTTATAGCTCATCCAGATTTACCTCGACGAACGGGCCGCTGGCACGCTCTTGGATCAGTTTCGCATCTTCCAAATCTTCCACATAGGCCATCAGACGTTCGTAATGCGCGGCAGGCAATAGATAAGCCTCCGGTCTGTTATGATTGAGAATGGCGACAGGGCATTCGTCCGCCTGCTTGATAATGTCGGCAAAATTTCGTTTTAATTCGGTGACGCTTACGGTTTTGTTAGTGTAGATGGTATCCATGAGAGCTCTCCAATGGGAAGATTAATGCGATATTTAGCGCTTAATTTAGCACCAAATACGCTGCATATCTATCTGATTAGTTACCTACCTAAAGTATCCGGAGTTGTAACGTACAAAGATCACAGGGGCAGTCACCAATACCGCTAAGTAGGGGCGAACCAGCAAATCACTTTTTCATTCGAAAGAGTGCAAGATTATAGACTTCGTTTCTATTGCGTTTGCCAACCGCGATCACTGTTACTGTTATGGCCTTATCTTCGACAGAGTAAATGAGGCGATACCCCACTTGACGCAGTTTTATTTTATAAATGTTCGGTGCGCCTATCAGTGCCGCAGAAGGGACATGTGGGTTTTCAAGTCGCTTTTTTAACTTCTTTTTAAACTGCTCTTTTATGGTATGGCCCAATTTGTCCCATTCTTTAAGCGCAGACTTTTTAAATTCGAGTTCATAGGTCATCAATCGAAACCTTAACCGATTCCTCTGCAAGTCGAGCTTTTACGATTTTCAGTAACTCAATGTCATCGATCAATTCCATCATGGCTTCATAAGCTGGAGCCGGTACGCAATAAAACGCAGGTTCATTTCTGTTTAAAACGACGATGGGCATGCCGTCTCCACTGGCAACTACTTTCATAGGGTTGGCTTTAAGTTCAGATATGCTGGCGGCAATCTCCGTGAGTACTTGATAGGTCATATATCCCCCTTGTCTCGACTATTAAAGACCTAATAATAAGACCCTTAACCAGTCTTGTAAAGCGCAGTACTTGAGCAGGGCAGGAACAACATCGACCTAACTCTGCTATTTACAAACTAACCACCCGCACCATGCACGACAAACCTTCCATTTCGGGAAAACAAATGTCCTCATGCTCATCGGTCATTTTCCAATAGGAAATCAGCGAGCAAGGATAAGAAGGCGCAGTAAACTCCACGCTTAATATCACCGATTCGCCCGGCAGCGTTTCTGGAATATCAATAACGCGCTGGGTCGGCACCAGTCCGCGCCGGGCTTTAGGCGCGACGATTAGGTCGGGAACCAGAGAAATATCCGCCTTCCGATCCATACAGACCAATTTCCGCCCCAGCCAATTAACATGGCCGATGTTCTGAATCTCCCAAACCTTGGTAAACACCTGGTCGGTCAACACCGTTGTATTATCGGGAATCGTCACATCCTGAACAAAGCCGCTGGCATCAAATCGATACTTCGCCGAAGTTGCAGAGAATTTAGGAAAATCCAGCTGATGCAGCAGTTCCCGAAACAACACCATCGGATGCACTTGCAGCGCCTTTGCCAAAGCAATCAGCGTTGAAATTTTCGCCTGTTCTGTCGTCCCGTCCAGCAAACCATATAACCCTTGCCGGGAAATGCCCGTCTGCCTGGCCAGTTCGGACATAGTCAGGCCAAGCGTATTGGCGCGTTGTTTGACATATTCGGAAAATTCATAGGCAGGCATAGAGGCAAAATATAGAAAAGCAACTTACCTGTCAACTGAACTTGACAGGTAAGTTGTTAGGATAGCGCCTCAGTCCCGATTGAGGCCTTGCTAATAGATATTCAGTAAAACTATCTTGAATATGCAGCCAAAACGAGAAATCAAGTCATAAAAATTAAAAAACTGCTTATCTCTTTTTAGGACGCTTTAAAAAATGTATCCAGCTTAGTGTAGTCACATCAGTTTGATTGCTACCAAGTTTTCTTTAAAAATAGGAATCTTAAATGAATAAGAACAGACTGTTGTTTCTGCTAACCATAGGCCTAGCTATACCGCTTGCCGCTTTGGCTCAAGAAGACGGCGATGCGAGTCGAATCGAAAAACGTTTCGAGAAACCGCCGGAACCAAAATCCTCCCTGCAACCCTTGATTTTTCCGATTGGTGAAGAACTTCCGCCGGAAAAAGCGAACGAGCTTCATTTTAAGCTCAAGGAACTCACCATCAAGGGAAACACCGCATTCTCTACCGAAGAGCTGTCGCCGCTTTATACAGGACGGGTCGGCAAGGAAATCACCTTGCTGGATATTTACAAGCTGCGCGACGCCATCACCGCCAAATACGGCAACGCCGGTTTCGGACTTTCCAAGGCGGTAATACCTGCACAGCGTATTCAGGCCGAAGGCCTAGTGCGCATTGACGTGATCGAGGGCTTCATCGACGACGTGATTATCGAAGGCGGAAGCAAAGACCAGCAAGCATTCTTAGCCTCCGCAATTGAGGAGATCAAGGCGGATCGGCCGCTCAACGTTCGCACCTTGGAACGCTATCTGCTGCTGGCCAATGACCGGTTTGCAATCAAGGTAACGTCCACCATGAAGCCGTCGGACAAAACACCGGGCGCATCAACGCTGATCCTGAAAGTAGAGTCCGCGCCAAAACTGGAAGGCGGGGCCAATTTCGATAACCGTGGCACCAGAGCGGTAGGCGCTTATCAAATCAACGCAAACCTAGCCGTCAATGGTCTTGGCGGACGCGCCAGCCAGACCGCTTTAAACTATGCCACGGTGGGAGAATTGAGCGAGCTTCAATATTACGCGGTCTCCCATACCGAGGTGTTGAACAAAGAAGGCACCTCCCTTGTTTTTAATTATGGCACCAGCACATCCAAACCCGGCACGCCTGCCCTTCGGCTCCTCAACTACATCAGTGATAGCGAAACCTGGTCGCTGAATCTGGCTCATCCGATTATTCGAACCCGCCAGCAAAACCTTTCCGCTCATGTCAAATACGAACAGAAAGATACAGAGGCTAAATCTCTGAGCGCGTTAACCTTGCAAGACAAAATCCGCTCTGTCCGGGTTGGCCTGAATTACGACAAGGCGGATGCCTACGAAGGGATCAACCAAGTGCTTATTGAATACCATTTCGGTATCGATGGCCTTGGCTCGACCGATTCCACAAATCCCCTTAAATCCCGCGCCGACGGTAAATCGGACTATCGTAAGCTAACTGGCAACCTCTCGCGCAAGCAGGAGCTTAGTTACTTCTCGCCGTTACTCAGTAAATTCTCCATCAATGCCGCTTTGATGGGGCAGTATTCCGGTGCCGGACTGCTTTCCGCAGAAGAGTGCGGCATAGGCGGGCAGCAATTCGGTCGCGCCTACGATTATTCGGAAATTCTGGGAGACAGCTGCCTGGCCGGTAGCCTTGAATTGCGCTTTACGCCGAACACCGATGGCACACCCTTAAAATACACCCAGTTCTACAGTTTTTATGATGGCGGGACGACTACCAACAACATGCCGCTAAGCGCCACAGACCCCAAGACCAAAAACCTGACATCGACCGGTTTGGGCGCCCGCTTCGGCCTGGGACAATACGTGAGCGGCTTCATTGAAGGCACATTCCCCCTGACCCGTATCGTCGCCAACGAAGGTAACAAAGACGCCCGTATTTTCGCCAGCATCTCCGCGAGATTCTAACCATGAAAAAATCAACCCATATAAAAGCCCTTGTTCTTGCGCTTTCAGGTATCGAGCTGTCTAGCCTGCCTACGACTGACGCACTGGCAAATCCGCAAGACGGCCAAGTGACCGCCGGAAGCGCCACCATCACCCAGACAACCCCGAACAAGGTCGACATCACCCAGACCACCGACAAGGCCATTATCGACTGGAACGGTTTCAGCATTAACGCCAACGAACATACCCAGTTTCACCAACCCTCAGCCGGTTCCGTAACCCTCAACCGCGTCGTCGGTGAAGATCCCTCGCAAATTCTCGGACGCTTGACCGCCAACGGCCAAGTATTTCTGGTTAACCCCAACGGTATTTATTTCGGCAAGAACGCCCAGATCGACGTGGCGGGACTGGTCGCCTCCACCCACAACATTCGCAACGAGGATTTCCTCGCCGGACGTTACAACTTCAATATTCCGGGCAAGCCCGGAGCCGCAGTCATTAATGAAGGCACGATCAACATTGCCGACACCGGCATTGCCGCCTTTGTTGCACCGTCAGCGGCGAACCGTGGGGTAATTGTCGCCAAACTCGGCAGAGTCGTACTGGCTGCCGCTAATGGCTTCACGCTGGATTTCCACGGCGACAAGTTGCTTACCTTCCTTGTCGATGACGAAGTCGCCAAGACCGCTTTCGACCTTGAAGGCAAACAACTGACGTCTTTTGTCGAAAACGCAGGACGCATTGAAGCGCAAGGCGGCTATGTGCTGCTGACCGCCAAGGCCGCAGAGAATGCGATCCACAGCGTCATCAACCAGAGCGGCGCCATCGAAGCGACGACAGTCGGCACCCATAACGGTGAGATTATCCTCAATGCCGGTAAAGGCAGTCTCAGTGTTTCAGGAACGCTGGACGCCTCGGCTCCCAATGGCGGCGATGGCGGTTTTATTGAAACGTCCGGCGGGCATGTCGCGATTGACCCTGCCACGCGTATCACCACGGCCGCCCCTTTCGGCACAACAGGCCGCTGGTTGATAGACCCGACTGATTACACTATTGCCGCCAGCGGCGGGGATATTATCGGCTCGGCCCTTGCAGCCTATTTAAGCGCGAGTAACGTCGAAATTCAAACGCTGGCTACGGGCAGCAGCGGCAATGGCGACATCTTTGTCAATGACAGCGTAACCTGGAATACGCTTAATAAGCTGACTTTGACCGCGCATCGCAATATTTATGTCAACGAGGCTATTAATGGGACGGGTGGGGGCAGTGTCAAGCTGCGGGCTGACAGTTTGGGAACAGGTGTTGGCACAGTGGCCTTTAGCGGTAATGGCCATGTCACCGTGAATAATGGGGCGGCGGTGGGGATTTACTATAA
>JANYKK010000277.1 GCA_025361585.1 Methylobacter sp.
AGCCGTTTGGCTTCATCAAACCAGAATCCCAGCCATGCTTGCACGTATTCGGTGGGGCGGTATTCGCTTTGCGGGGTAAGCCATTCGATTTCGCTGCCGGAGAACAGCGGCGAACTTCCGCCGCCACAAAATCCTACTAACACTCCGGCACTGGCGAGCATGCGCATGGCGGCTTGGGTAATGGAGGTGCCGGTGCCTAATAGGATGACGGTAGTATTGGCAATGGGGATGTTCCAGTAGTAGTTTTGGTCTTTGGCTTCGGTCAAATAGAGTACGCGGCCATCCTTTTGCATGACTCGGCATTTTTCCAAATAGTAGATGTTCGCGCGTTTTGAATGCAGTATGGCTTTTAAATCTGTTAATTGTTCCATTAACCCTGTTCCTTATTATTAATAAGTTAGTTGTAACAGGCTTTAACGCGAACTTCAACGCAAAAGAAATTTATCCCAACTCGCACAAAATACTTTTGTATTTTCTTTAGCATTGTTAGTAATATTACCTAACACGTGTATCAAATCATTCTAGCTAAGCATTGAGGAATAATCATGACCACAGTAGCAGACCCTATCATCGGCAGTTGGTACAAGGATGTAGAAAACAACTTGAAGTTTAAAGTCGTCGCCATTGAAGAGAGCGATGATGCCATTGAAGTTCAATACCTTAACGGCGATATTGGCGAATACGACCATGACAGCTGGTATAACTCAACCTTCGATTATATCGAGGATCCTGAAGACTGGAGCGCGCCTTTTGACGATATTGAAAGCGATGATCTGGGTTATTCCGACACCGACGAACACAAGCCCAATCCTGAAGACATGGACATCGAAGATTATCTGGATTAATTAGGAAAACATCACATGAAAATGAGTCCTCAGGAATTTCTGGACTGGCAATCTAAACGCATTACCCTACTGGCAATGTCCGGTGCGGGTAAAACTACGTTGGCTAATAAACTACCCAAAGCCAAGTGGTTTCACTATTCCGGCGACTACCGGATAGGCACTAAATATCTGGAAGAGCCTATCCTGGACAATATTAAACGTCAGGCCATGCTCATTCCATTCCTGCGCGAATTACTGCTTTCCGACTCTATTCATATCAGCAACAAAATAACGGTTGATAATCTGGCCCCTGTTTCCAGTTTTCTTGGCAAACTCGGCAATCCCGATTTGGGTGGGCTGTCTTTGCAGGAATTCAAGCGCCGACAAAAGCTGCATCATCAGGCTGAAATTGCCGCGATGAACGATGTGCCGGATTTCATCAACAAGGCTGAAGACATTTATGGCTACAAGCATTTTGTCAATGATGCGGGCGGCAGCGTTTGCGAACTGGACAGTCCAGAGGTGCTGGAAACGCTGGCACAGAACACGCTGATTGTTTACATCAAAATACCTCCGGCGTTGGAGCAAACTATTATTGAACGCGCCAAATCCGATCCTAAGCCACTTTATTATCGGGAAGCGTTTCTGGATGAAAAACTCGCCGAATTTATGCAGCTTAAACATTACGCGTCAACCGATGTGATGCCGCCGGACGAGTTTGTTTCCTGGGTTTTTCCCGAGTTGTTCAAATCCCGATTGCCCCGTTATCAGGCTATCGCCGATCAATACGGCTATACGGTCGATGCGAACGATATCGCCACCGTTAAAGGCGAGGATGACTTTATCCGGCTTATCGCCGATGCCCTTGCTTCTCAACAATGATATGGGAGGAGCCCGTTTATGCCTTTAGTTGCCCATACTGATTTACCCACTTTTGAGCGCCTTCGCGAAGAAGGGGAGGAAATATTAGACCCTGAGCGCGCCAGTAACCAGGACATTCGGGAAATGCATATCGGCCTGCTCAACATGATGCCGGATGCAGCACTGGAAGCCACAGAAAGACAGTTTTTCCGGCTGGTGGGGGCGTGCAATCAGATTGTTCAGTTTCATGTGCATCCGTTTACTATCGAAGGGCTGAAAAGAAGCCCTGAAGCGCAAGCCCATATCGCGAAATATTACGAACCCTTTGAGAAAATCAAGCGGGACGGCCTGGATGCGCTGATCATTAGCGGCGCTAATGTCACTCATCCTCACTTGCCCGAAGAAGACTTCTGGCAACCGTTAACCGAGGTTTTTTTCTGGGCCAAGGAAAATGTCACCTCGATACTGTGTTCGTGCCTTGCCACCCATGCGCTCATACAATACTGTTACGGCATTGAGCGCACCCGCTTACCGGCCAAACGCTGGGGTGTGTTTTCACACAAATTAACCAACCGCAGCCATCCCTTGGTCGCAGAAATCAACACCCGTTTTGATGTCCCTCATTCCCGATTTAATGAAATATTCCAAAGCGATATGGAGCAACACGGGCTCAAAGTCCTGGCGGTCAGCAAAGAGGCCGGTGTGCATCTTGCAGTTAGTCCGGATGGTTTTCGTATCGTGTATTTTCAGGGGCATCCCGAATATGACGATGTCAGTCTGTTGAAAGAATACAAGCGTGAAGTGTTGCGTTTTTATCGCGCCGAAATAGACGAGTATCCGCCATTCCCGGAAAATTATTTTAACGATGTCGTCCAGCAGATTTTTATCGATTATGAGCAGCAAGTCAGATCAGCCAGACAGAACGGGCAACGGTTGGAAGAGTTCCCGGAAAACCAGGTTTTAGAACATATCGACAACACTTGGAACGACACCGCCAAAGCGGTCTTTAATAACTGGTTGGGGAAAATATACCAACTGACCCATCAAGAGCGAGGCCTGCCTTTTATGGATGGCGTAGATCCCAACAACCCGCTAGGTTTATAGATGCACAAGGAATTTTTACAACAAGCTATCGACCTAGCAGTAGAAAACGCCCGGTCAGGAGATGGCGGCCCTTATGGTGCAGTTATCGTAAAAGATAACCAGCTGATTGCCGCCAGCGGCAACAAGGTCACCACCAATATTGATCCTACCGCTCATGCGGAAGTGATGGCGATACGCTTGGCCTGCAAAAAACTGAACGATTTCCAGTTGACGGGGTGCACGCTTTATTCCAGCTGCGAACCCTGCCCGATGTGCTTAGGGGCTATCTACTGGGCGAGACTGGCAAAAGTCTATTTTGCCTGTAGCCGACATGACGCCGCTGCCGCCAACTTCGACGACAGCTTCATTTATGATGAGATTTCGGTGTTGCCGCATCAACGCAGTATCGCTATGCTGCATGTAAACCTGCCGAACGCG
>JANYKK010000289.1 GCA_025361585.1 Methylobacter sp.
GAACGGCGCCGGCAAAACCACGACGATCAATTTGTTCCTGAATTTCGTAACGCCGACCGCCGGGCGGGCGCTGGTGAACGGCGTCGCCGTCAATGAAGAACCGCTGGAAGTGAAGCGCCACATCGCCTACATTCCTGAAACGGTGATGCTCTACCCCAGCCTTTCCGGCTTGGAGAATCTTAAGTTTTTCACCACGCTCGCGCTGGGGCATAAGCGGCCGGAACATGAATTGTTCGAACTGCTCGCCGAAGCGGGACTGGCGAAAGAAGCGGCGCTCAAGCGCGTCTCCGGTTACTCGAAAGGCATGCGGCAAAAAGTCGGCATTGCAATCGCAATGGCGAAAAACGCGACAGCGCTGCTGCTCGACGAACCGACCTCCGGCCTCGATCCGCAAGCGGCGAACGAATTCTCCAAACAGCTGGACCGGCTCAAAGCCGAAGGCGTGGCAATTCTGATGGCTACCCATGACCTGTTTCTGGCCAAGCAGGTCGGTACGCGCGTCGGCATCATGCAGCGCGGGAATCTGGTCTCGACGATGACGACCGACGATCTCGGCCATGCCGATCTCGAACGGCTTTATCTCGATATTGCCGAAAAAAAGGAGGCCTGATGAACGCCTCCGCAACTGTTATCGGCACCATTGCGCGTAAGGAATTGCTTGAGCAGCTGCGCGATGCGCGTTTTTGGTGGACAGGCGGCATTATTCTAGTGCTGATGTTGATTGCGCTGTTCCTGGGCTGGCAGCAAATGCAGCGCGTTGACAGCGAGCATGCCATAGCGCGCGCCGTGGCTTATCAGCAATGGCTGGATCAAGGCGATAAAAATCCGCACCAAGCAGCGCATTTTGGGCAGTACGCTTTCAAGCCGGTGAGTCCGTTGGCTTTCGTCGATCCGGGCATCGATCGATTTGTCGGTTCCACGGTATGGATGGAAGCGCACAAACAAAACGAATTCAATTTCCGCCCGGCGCGCGACGCCACCTCGTTGCAACGCTTCGGCGAGCTGACGATCGCGTTCGTATTGCAAATACTCGTGCCGTTGGTCATTGTGCTGCTGGCATTTCCGGCGTTTACCGGCGAACGCGAGCGCGGCACCTTGCGGCAATTGCTGAGCATTGGCGTCAAACCTACGCAGTTGCTGGCCGGTAAAGGTTTGGCGATCATGGCAGTCGTCGGGGCGCTATTGTTGCCGACGGCGCTGATCGGCCTTATCGCGCTGGGTTTTGCCGACACTCAACATGCAGGCGCGGCCAATTTATACCTGCGCAGCGCCTGGTTGATCGTCGGTTATGCGATCTATTTGACCGGCTTTATTGCGTTGGCGCTAGGCGCATCCGCCGCCTCGCCGTCATCGCGCCATGCGCTGGTCGCGCTGCTCGCCTTTTGGGTGGTTAACGGTTTTATCGCGCCGCGGGCGATGACCGATTTAGCCCGCTTAGTCAGCCCGACGCCGACCAAGGTGGAATTCCAGAACGGCATCAACGAAGCGCGCAAAGCCACTTTCGGACACGATGAAACGCATCCCGCTTTCGTTGCTTTCCGCGATGAAGTGCTTAAAAAGTACAACGTTGCCCGCATTGAGGACTTGCCGGTCAGCTTCCGCGGCCTGTCTTTACGCAAAGACGACGAGAACGGCTACCGCATTTACGATGAACATTACGGCGCACTGTGGAACACTTATGCACGTCAGGAACGACTCCGTGCGCTCGCCGGATTTGCGTTTCCGCTAGCCGCGCTCAGGCCGTTTTCGATGGGCCTGGCGGGCACCGATACCTTTCATCAAAACCAATTCGCTACCGCTGCCGAGCTGTACCGCCGGCAGATTCAAACCGCGATGAGCGAAGATTTGATTCAACACCACAAAAACGGCGATACCAATTATGTGTCTAACCGCCAGCTGTGGGAACAGATTCCGGCGCTGGAACACAAAATACCGAAAGCCGGAACCGCTATCGCCCAGCAAAGTTTGAATCTGGGGATTTTATTGGCTTGGATGTTCGCGACGATCGCTTTTGCTGCAATGGCAGCGCGGCGCTTACGGCCATAATCAAGGAATAGCAACAATGCACACAACACTGTATTTGAAAGAGATATTTAACTTTGAGCGTTCGCTGTTCCGCGCCGAGCGCCTGGATTTTTTTGTTGCGTTGATTCTGTTTGCGGCAATCGCTTACGCCTTCGTCAACGGCCAATCATGGGTGAACAAGCAACAGCAAGCCGTGCATGCCGCGCAAACGGAAGAATCCGTGCGCCTGCAAGAGTTGAAAAACAACTTAAACAAGATCGATGCAGGCAGCCTTAAGCCGGCCAAAGCTTTCGAAAATCCCGCCAATGCCTACTGGGTCGGCAATCGCCATGCGGCAACCTATGCCGTCTTGCCGCCTACCGCATTTGCCGCGACCGCAATCGGCCAGAGCGACCTGAATCCGCCCTACGTCAAAGTATCCGCCGATAATAAAGAATCGTTCGCCTTGAACGAGGAAATAGAAAACCCCGGCAATTTACTGATCGGCAATTTCGATCTCGCCTTCGTTGTCGTGTTTTTACTGCCGCTGCTGATTATCGCGCTGTCGTATAACCTGATCTCCGCCGAGCGCGAGCAAGGCACGTTGGCTATCGTGATGACCAACCCGGTGCCGCTTTGGGTTTTGATCGCCGGTAAACTCAGCTTTCGTGTAGTACTTGTCTTCTCGCTGACGGTAAGCATTACGGTGATCGGCTTGCTGGTCATCGGTACGGATTTATCGACGATGGACAGTCTGGTACGGCTGGGCTGGTGGATAGCGCTGCTGTTGGCTTACATCCTGTTCTGGTTTGCATTGGCCGCGGCGGTAAACGCGCTGGCCAAGTCATCCGCACAGAACGCGCTGATTTTGACGGGGCTATGGCTTTTGATTTTGCTGGTGTTGCCGGCCCTTATCAGCATAGCGGTCAACGCCGTGTATCCGGTTCCATTCCGCGTAGCCATGGTGGGATCGATCCGTTCCGCGCAAACCGACGCCAACCGGGAAGCCGACGCAAGCGTTGCGCGTTTCGAGCAAGAGCATCCCGAAATGACGGCGATGCCGGTTGCAAAAGGCGATGATTATGCGGCCACCAGGAAACGGGTATTGGTGCAACAAGCTGCAGCCGAACGGATTGCGCAAATCATGGCGGGCTACGACCGTCAATTGTCGCAGCAACAACGCATCGTCGATAGTCTGAGCTTTTTATCACCGGCGATTGTGATGCAGGAGGCGTTAAACGCCGTCGCCGGCACCGACAATAACCGCTATCAGTATTTGTCTCGACAAGTCGATGCATTTCACCACGTGTGGCAAGGCTTCTTTCTCCCGAAAGTGCTTGAGAATACTCCGCTCACACTCGCAGATTATCAGCGCTTTCCGCGCTTTGCTTATGTCGAACAGGCAATTTCTGAAACAAACATGCGCTTGCTCGGTGGGCTGCTCGGCTTGGCCGTCCCGATTGGCTTACTGTGCTTGTTCAGCGTGCGCCGCATCCGGAATTACCCGGTTACAGCATGACAAACGAAACAGAAGATGATAAATAATGGAACAAACACAAAACATGGCGACTGAAACACTGATCCGACAACCTAAACGGCTGCCATGGCTCAAATGGCTGCGCCGCATCCATGCCTGGGTCGGGCTGTGGGGCGCGGCGTTGGGCCTGTTGTTCGGCGTTAGTGGAATTTTGCTCAATCACCATAGGGTGATGAAAATTCCAGCCGCGCATATGGAACAGTCGCAAGTCGAACTGGCGTTGCCCGCGCCGCTTCCAGTCGATGCAACGGCCTTGGCGAAATGGCTGCAAGTACAGTTAAACATCAACCGGGAACCCAGCAAGGTTTCCACTGAACCGGCAAAAACCATCACTTGGTCCGGCCAAACCTTCCAGCAACCCGGCCAGTGGCGGGTGGATTTTTACAGTCCGCAACATTCTGTTAACGCCGAATACTGGGTAGGCAATACTTTTGTTTCGATTAAGCATCAGGATGCAAACGTATTCGCATTCATCACCCGATTGCATAAGGGGGTCGGCATGGGGACAGCCTGGGTGCTGCTGGCCGATACATTGGCTGGCGGCCTAGTGTTCCTTTCCCTGACCGGCCTTTTGTTATGGACCAAGCTGCATGGCTCACGCTTGGTTATGACTGGCCTGGGACTGACTTCGCTGGGACTGGTAGTGTTTGTTGCGCTGAATTCACTATAATCCACTCGCAGCCAACAACTTGGTTACAGGTTATTAAACTCCACATATTCCAATCCACCTTATCCTTTCACCCAGACGCACTTTGGTTTGTTTGCTTGTACTGACATCCACTCCGACCGACCATGCGCAAAACCCAACAAATTGTAGTTAATAGGCATTCCCTTTGTAGTAAACTGTGCAAGCTTTGTGATGATGGCTTTACAGCCGCCCGTTTAATTTATACCACTTCTTCTTATCGCCAGTATGTTGCGAACCTTTCTTAGTAAATACCGACAAATTGCCCGTAGCCGTTTCTTGTGGATTTTTTTGATTCTTTTGATTGTAGCCGTGGCTGTCGGTTACGGTTTACTACGACCCAAACAGTCGAAAGATGAAATCAAAAACACCGTTACTGTAACCCTGGGCGACATTGAAGAAAACGTTACCGCCCAAGGCAAACTGGAGCCAAAAGAGTATGTCGATGTCGGCGCCCAGGTCACCGGGCAGTTGCAGAAAATTTATGTGGAGATCGGGGATAACGTGACTGCCGGGCAGTTGCTGGCACAAATCGATCCCCGGATTTATGCGGCGCGCGTACAGGCCGATGAAGCCAATATCAAAAACTTGCAAGCGCAGCTGGTTGGTCAACAAGCGCAGGTGGTTTTCTCCCAGCAGCAGTATGACCGTAATCATGAGCTACTGAAAAGCAAGGGCGTCAGCCAACAGGATTTTCAGACCAGCGAGTTCAACCTTAAAAAGGCCGTAGCAACCTCAGCTTCGTTACAGGCGCAAATCGAGCAGGTGCAATCAACACTGACCGGCGATAAAACCAATCTCGGCTATACCAAAATTTACGCATCTATGGACAGTACGGTGGTCGATCAGAAAGCCCGCGAAGGCCAGACGCTAAATGCTAACCAACAAACCCCGATGATTTTGCAACTGGCCAGGCTCGATACCATGACCGTACGCGCCCAAGTCGCCGAGGCCGATGTGATGCGCTTGAAGCCTGAGCTGTCGGTGTATTTCTCAACCCTGGGTTCCAGCGAGCGTCGTTGGCAAGGCAAGGTGCGGCAAATATTGCCGACCCCGGAAGTGATCAACAATGTGGTGCTTTACGATGTACTGGTCGATGTCGATAACCATGACCGGCAATTGATGACCGGCATGAGTACGCAGATGTTTTTCGTATTGGGCAAAGCCGAACAGGTGCCGCAGATACCGGTAGCCGCTTTGGGAGCTAGGCTGCGCAATGAGGACAACCAAAACGGCGCAGCTTATAAGGTTAAGGAAATCACCGTACAAGGCGCGCAGGAAAAAACCGTGCATATCGGTTTAAAAACCCGGCGCTTTGCCGAAATACGCGACGGAGTAGCTGTCGGGGCAAAACTACAGTCTCTGGTTAAAACGGGGGACAAGGACAAAAAGAAAGACAAGGGCTATCCGGCGGCGGGCGTACCGCGATTATGAACAGTGTCTCCCCGCTACTGGCGCTTAAAAACATCCAACGCTACTATCCCAACGGCGATACCGTGGTACGCGCGCTAGACGATGTTTCACTGAACGTCTGGCCTGGGGAATTCGTGGCGATTATCGGCCAATCCGGTTCCGGTAAATCAACGCTGATGAATCTGATCGGCTGCCTGGATAAGGCGAATCTTGGCGCTTACCGGATTCTGGGTCAGGATGTGGCAGGACTCGATGCCGACCAGTTGGCTGCCTTGCGCCGAGAGACTTTCGGTTTCGTGTTTCAGCGCTATAACCTGCTCAATACGGCTTCGGCGGCGGAAAATGTCGAGATACCGGCGTTGTATGCCGGTTTGCCGAAAGCCGAACGCCACAGCCGGGCGCTGCAATTGCTGGATCAACTGGGACTGGGCAATCGCGGCGATCACAAGCCAATGCAGCTGTCCGGTGGGCAACAGCAACGGGTCGCCATCGCCCGCGCCTTGATGAATGATGCACCGGTGATTTTGGCCGATGAACCGACCGGGGCTCTGGACAGCCAAAGCGGCAAGGAAGTCATGGCGCTGCTGCGCGACTTGCACAGCGAAGGCCGCACTATTTTATTGATTACCCACGATGAAAGCGTCGCGGCCCATGCCCAGCGCATCATTACCATACGCGACGGCAAAATCGTCAGCGACAGCGGCGAAAATCGTAGCGGCCAGCTGCTGTCTCCGCCGCAGCATCGTGGTATCGGCGCGGCAGGCGTGGCGGCCGAATTGCTGGAAGCGGCCAAAACCGCGCTGCGTTCGCTGCATGCCAATCTGTTCCGCACCGCCCTGACCCTGCTCGGTATTGTGATCGGCGTCGCCGCCGTGGTGACGATGCTGGCAGTGGGGCAAGGCAGTCAGGAAAAAGTCTTGGATCAGATGCGCGCCATGGGCACCAATATCCTGTCGATCCGCCCCGGCGCGCCCGGTTTGCGCGGCAGTTCCGATGTCGCCACCCTGATTCAACCCGATGCCGACGCCATTGCCGAGCTGGACAATGTCGAATGGGCCTCGCCCGAACGCAATATGCGTCAGACCGTGCGTTACGGCAATATCGATTACTCCACCAGCGTTCAGGGCGTAGCGCCCAGCATGATCGAAGTTCGCGAATGGGAGGTTGCCGACGGCGATTTTTTCGACGAGCGCGACATGCGCCGTTACGCGCCGATCATTGTGTTGGGGCAAACGGTCAGGCAGATACTGTTTCCCGACGGCAGCGATCCTCTGAGCCGCTATGTGATGGTCGGCAATATTCCGTTTGAAGTAGTCGGAGTGATGTCCGTCAAGGGTGCCGATGCCCAAGGCACCGACCGAGACGATGCGGTATTTGTGCCGCTGACCACAGGACTGATCCGGCTGTTCGGCCAAAATTACCTGGGTGGCATCACGGTAAAGGTACGTGACGTCGGCCAAATCGACAGCACTCAACAAACGATTTCCGATTTATTGCTTGCCCGACATCAAGTTGAGGATTTTAGGATACGCAACATGGCGTCGATTCTGGCAACCGCCGAAGAAACCCAGAACACTTTTACCTTGATGCTGGGCATTGTCGCCGCAATTTCCTTGCTGGTCGGCGGTATCGGCGTGATGAACATCATGTTGGTCAGCGTCACCGAGCGAACTCGCGAAATAGGCGTTCGCATGGCCACCGGCGCTCGCCGCCGCGACATATTACTGCAATTCAATACCGAAGCGGCGGTGGTCTGCACATTGGGAGGCTTGATCGGGGTATTGCTGGGTTTTGCGGCGGGAGCCGGACTGCGCTATTTCGATATGGCGGTGATTTTTTCTCCGCTGCCGGCGATATTGGCCTTTTCCTGTGCATTCGGCACTGGCTTGTTGTTCGGTTATCTGCCTGCGCGCAAAGCCGCAGGGCTGGATCCGGTCGTAGCATTGGCGGCAGAATGAAAAATAAATTATCGCTAATTTCAGCTGTACTGTTTTTGACCGCCTGCAATCTTGTACCTGACTTCCAGCGTCCGAACGTGGAAACACCGAAGCAATGGCATGATGCCAGCCTGACACAGCAAAAATCCGCCGTCGATCCACAATGGTGGAGGGCTTTCGGTAGTGCAGAGCTCAATCACCTGATAACGGAGTCGCTGCTTTACAATAACGACTTGGCTGCCGCCCGGCAACGTGTCGAACAGGCTCGTGCTCAGGCCAAGATTGCCGGAGCCAACTTATGGCCGTCGGTTGGGCTTCAGGGCGATTTCAGCAATACCCATAACAACCTTGGCGACACTCAGAAGGAATCCGGGCAATTTACTGTCGCCTACGAAGTCGATTTGTGGGGTGCCAATCGCGCCCGCCGCGATGCCGGTTCGGCGCGATTGCTAAGCTCGGTTTTTACCCGCGATGCCTTACAGTTAGTGGTGATGTCCAACGTCAGCCAGGCTTATTTCAATCTGCTGGCGCTGGCCGAGCGCAAACGCATTGCAACCGAGTTTCTGGATAATGTCGCTAATGTGCTGGCGATAGTCGAAGCCCGTTATCAAGCCGGTGCGGTATCGGCGTTGGATGTAGCGCAGCAGCAGACCGAACTGGCAACGGCTCGCGCCAGTCTGGACTTGCAAAGCCAACAATACGCGTTGGCTGAAAATGCGTTGGCGATATTGCTGGGCCATCCGGCTCAGACAGTGTCTTTCAATGCCGAGCGTTTTTTCGATATGCTGCTACCGGCGGTTAACGCCCTGCAACCGGCCAGTCTGCTGGAACGCCGACCGGATGTGCGTCAAGCCGAACTGGATCTGATCGCCGCCAATGCCGACATCGGTGTGGCGCGAGCCGCTTTTTATCCGAAGCTGCAATTGAATCTGGATGCCCTGCTCGCTTCGCCACAACCGGCAGGACTGGCGCTGGCGATGGCTTCAACGGTAACGCAACCCTTGTTTCAGGGTGGGCGTCTGGAAGGCGGGTTGGAGAATGCGCAAGCCCGCAACGCCGAATTGGTGGAGACTTATCGGAAAACGATTTTGACCGCATTTAAAGAGGTTGAGGATGCCGCAGCAGTGCGCAGCAACTCGACCCGCCGCCTGCAAGCTTTAGCCGATGCGGTAGACAAAGCCCGGCAGGCATATCAGCTGTCCCTGGATCGCTATCGGTTCGGCTTAATCGATTATCAAACCCTTCTTTCAACCCAGCGCAGCTTGTTGACTGCTGAAAACAGTCAAGTTCAGGCCCGGCAGGATGTCTTGGTTGCGATGGTGCAGCTTTATCAGGCTTTGGGCGGCGGCTGGTCTGGCAATCAACCGTAAAATGGCTAAAGATCTTAATTGGAACGAAAAGCTGATTTTGATGCCATTTTTATAGTTGGTTGTTGATCATATAAATTAAGTACGGACTCAAGAAAAAACACTGCGGTGAAAGATTACCCCCTAAGTTTCAAATTCAAGCTAAAATAAACATCAAAACAATTAAATCGGACACAACAAAAATTCAGATTTATCATCAGTTTTTTATGTTGACCCATATATAATCGTGTCGTGATTATTGCTTAAGCATCAGCAATACCGCATTCCATTTTGTTATTTCAATGTAAACCAACCACAAAAGAGAATACATGTTAGTTATTGTCGGATATTTGGTCCTCTCTATTTCAATCATGGGCGGATTTATGGGGGGCGGTGGTCACCCCGGCGTTCTCTTTCAACCTTTTGAATTTGTAATCATCATTGGCGCGGCTTTGGGGGCTTTCATCACCGGAAACTCCATGACCGTTATAAAGGCCGCCGTCAGTCAGGGAACTGCTTGCTTAAAAAGCTCCAAATACAATAAAGAATATTACATTGAGCTGTTGATGTGTTTTTACGCCATTACCGCCAAAACGCGCAAAGAAGGCTTATTATCGTTAGAGAGCATTATCGACGATCCGAAAAGCAGTCCGGTCTTCACAACCAGAATTCTCGCCGACCACCATTTATTGGAGTTTATTTGCGACAATCTGCGTTTGATCGTTACCGGCGTTGAGGTCTATGCGCTGGAAGAACTGATGGATCAGGAACTCGAGGTTCATCATGAAGAAGCCCATGCTCCCGTCAAAGCTGTCCAAAATATCGCTGATGGTTTACCGGCCTTCGGGATTGTCGCGGCGGTTATGGGCGTCGTGCATACCATGGAATCAGTCGGTATTCCGCCCTCAGAACTGGGCAAATTAATCGCGGCCGCTCTGGTCGGAACATTTCTGGGTATTCTACTGGCTTATGGCTTTATCGGCCCTGTCGCAGCGGTAATGTCAGAACGCTTTGAAGCATCAGGTAACGTCTTTAAATGCGCCCAAAAAGGACTATTATGTTGCGCCAAAGGCGTATCGCCCGCTATGACGGTGGAATACATTCGCACCATGATCGCTTCCCCAATGCGCCCTGGCTTTCTGGAATTGGAAGAGCTGTTGAGAGCCAATAAAGGTTAAGTTAAAAAATGGCCGATCAACAACCGATTATTATAAAAAAAGTAAAAAAAGGCGGTCATGCTCATCATGGTGGCGCATGGAAACTGGCTTATGCCGATTTCGTTACCGCCATGATGGCCTTTTTTTTACTGATGTGGCTGTTGGGCTCCACTTCTGAACCGGAACGCCGAGGCATTGCCGAATACTTTCAAGACCCGTTCCATACCAGCGCTGAAAATGAAGGCGGAATAGATTCCGGTGATCGCACTCACCTTATTCAAGGGGGAGGCGCAGATATTACCTCACAAGATAAAGGTCAGGTCGACAAGGGTCTGACACCGGAAATTAAAGATATTTCGCCTGATGAAATCGAAGAAAAAGCCGAAGAGATTGAAAAGGCAAAACTCGAGGACTTAAAGAAAAAAATTCAGGAAAAAATAGATTCAACCCCGGAATTAACCGAGTATAAGGATCAAATAAAACTGGAAATAACTTCCGAAGGCTTGCGAATCCTAATCGTCGATGACCAGAACAGGCCCATGTATAAACTGGCCAGCGCCGAACCCGAGCCGCAAATCAAACTGATTTTGAAAGCATTGGCACCCGTGATTAACGAACTGCCTAATAGAGTCAGCCTCAATGGGCATACCGATGCTCGGCCTTTCCCGCCCAATCAAAAGAAATATACCAATTGGGAGCTCTCCAGCGACCGAGCCAATGCCGCTCGATACGAATTGACCCAAGCCGGGCTTGCCGAGCAAAAGGTTTTACGAGTTATTGGCCTGTCGTCCAGTGTTCCCTACAGTGTCGGCACCGAACCGCTGGATCCGATTAACCGACGAATTTCCATTATCGTTATGAATAAAAAAACCGAACAAGAGATTTTGCAAAGCGCGGAAGAAGACACGAATGCAGAGACCGCAGCACCAGCACCTCAGAAATAAGATTTTGTAACTATTCAGTCATAGCACAGCAGATTGCTTTGACTGCTTATTACAATTGAGCCAAGTAGTAGGCGACGTTGGCTCGTTTCCAACTCGCTGCAAACCCCCATACAACCTATTGATAATATTATTTTATCTTTCGATTATCCCCGTGCATCCGCGCAATCCATAGCTGAATAGCCAGTAAATTCCGGGCAACCTTCCGCAAGTAAAAACAAATCTAAAAGCCTATTGTCTACACATAGGAAACTATTAATCAATATTTCCTGATATTGTCAATCAATAAGTACGCATGTATAGTATACCCAACACTAACTAATTCTTATCTACAAAACAGCAAAGGATCTTTAAAATGACTGATTTTCAAAGAGATATTCTAATAGGGCTGATGTTTGTCGTTGGTATTTTGGGTTTTCTTTCCGGCGAATTCATTGTTTCAACCATCATGTTCGGATCGGCCGCCATATTCAGCAATATGGTCTTAAGTCGCAGATTGCTCGGCTAAATTTTTACCACCTCCTGGTATCCTACCTCAAACAGACTCTCTCCTGTTTGAACTCTCACTCCCGGCGCTCCGTGCACCGGGAGTTTTTTTTGCCTGAATTTTCTGTACATTACTTCACCGAAACAGCTTTCACAATTATGAATTTCGAATTGGATGCGATGACTGAATGCGATCCAAAAAGGCGGTTAAGGGTGCTATGATAATCCAAATGCCGATTACCGATCACCCATAACTCACCGCCTTTACGCAATACACGCTGCGACTGTTTAAACAAGCTGACGGCAATCTGATCGCCCACCGTATTTTGCTGGTGGAACGGCGGATTGCATAAAATCAGATCGACCGACTCGGATTCAACTTCCATCAAGCCGTCGCCGACCCGAAAAATCGCCTCACGCCGCTCGCCGAAAGCGCGTTGGAAATTATCCCTAGCCGATGCCACGGCCATAAAAGACTCATCGACAAAATGCATGGTCGCCGCGGGACTGCGTTCGGCGGCGATTAATCCGACCACACCGTTGCCACAACCCAAATCGATGATGTCGCAAGCATCCCGACGTGAAGGGAGATGCTGGAGAAAGAAACGCGTGCCTATATCGAGACTGTCACGGGAAAATACATTGGCGTGGTTGCTAATCAAATACTCGGTGTTTTCAAGCCGGTAACTGACAGGATAAGGACTGGGCGGAACAAGCAGACCTGCATCAGGCGTTGCAAAAATCAGCCGCGCCTTTTTTCTTGCCAGCGAGGTCGTGGTCGGTCCGACCAAGCGTTCCAGCAGTTTCCAAACCGAGGACGGCAGGGTTTTGATCATGCCCGCGACAATAACCTGCGTTGTAGGCGTCAAGTGCGGATGCAAGCGTATCAGCTCGTCCTCCAACAACGCTAACGTCTTCGGCACCTTAATCAGCACCCAGTCAAACAAACCCTCCAGCGGGTCAAGGCTGCTCAGCAGACTGACGCTGCGTTCGGGCAAATTATTTGTGACGAGATTGAGCCGTGTCGACTGCTGCGACAGGTAGGAATCGGATACGGCATAAGGCCTAAAAGAACTCAGCGCCACAGCCATCGCGCCAAAACTGTCATTCACTATCAACATCCGCGCAGTACTTGGCGGCTTTAGCTGTTCGGCAACGGTATCGAGCAGGTATTCATCCGCCGCATCCCAAGCGCGCAGCAACTCCCTGGGTCGTTTCGGCAGGCGGTTTAGCTTAAATTCGCCTTGGGCAACGGTTAAACAATCAGTCATGACTCAAGCGCGGGACATGAACTTTCCTGTCTCGGTATTGATCTTGATCAACTCCTCAGGCTCCAGATATTCGGGCACCTGAACTTCCAGACCGGTAGTCACTCTGGCCGTTTTGGTGCGCCCGGATGCCGTCGCCCCCTTAATGGCAGGAGCCGTCTCCACGATAGCCAACACTACTGAACTGGGCAGTTCAATACCCAGCACGGCATCGTCCACCAACAAGGCTACTATGCCTTCCAGACCTTCAGTCAAATAGTCGACTTGGCCTTCCAAATCCTCACCGCTCAAACTGTATTGGCTGTAATCTTCCATATTCATGAAGATATAATTATCCCCGTCGATATAGGAAAACTGCACCTTGGCTCGTACCAGATCGGCATCCTTGAAAAAATCGTCCCCCTTTAGCGACTCGTCCAGCTTTTGACCCGTTTTAAGATTGGTAAAACGAATTTTATACAAGGTTGACGCACCGCGGGACGAGGGGCTTTTAGCATCGACCTGTTTAACCGCGTGGGGTATGCCGTTTATTTCAACCACCATGCCCCTTTTTAAATCACTAGCCTTTGCCACGCAAACCTCCTCTCGATTAAACTTGCAAGCTATAGCGCAGCAAGGGTTTATATTAGGTGGCCTGGTTATGCCACAATAAAGCCCATTATATCGTAAAATTTACAGTTAAAGCCGCCCACTATGGCGATTTGGCTACTCTAGTCGTATTAATCAGTGAATAAATAACAACATGTCAGATAAAAAAACCACCCTCGGTTTCATCGGTATTGGCTTGATGGGGAAACCCATGACTTTACGCTTGTTGGATGCAGGCTTTAACGTCAAAGTCTGGAACCGCAGCCCTGAAAAGCTCCAGCCGGTCATCAATGCTGGCGCTCAAGCTTGCCCATCTATTGCCGAATTAGTCCGAACCTCCGAGGTGATTATCCTGTGCCTGGCCGACACGAAAGTCGTCGAATCGATAATCCGCAATGACGTTGCGCCCAACGGCACTGCGGGCAAGCTGCTGATCGACTTATCCAGTATCCACCCGGAAAACACCCGGCAATTGGCGGCATTGCTGCATGAAAAATGCGCCATGGGTTGGGTCGATGCGCCGGTTTCAGGTGGCGTAGCTGGGGCTGAACTAGGCAATCTGGCGATTATGGCGGGCGGAAGTTTAGAAAATATCGACATTGCCAGGATCGTTTTGGCACCGTTGTATCAACAATTAACCCACATGGGCGAAGTAGGCAGCGGTCAGGTTACCAAGATTTGCAACCAGATGATCGTCAGCTGCAACGTGTTGGTTATCGCCGAAATGATGGCGCTGGCCAAACAGGCCGGTGTTGATGCAAAGCAAATACCCGCCGCACTGGCAGGCGGCTTTGCAGACTCCAAACCGTTGCAAATCGTCGGTTCTGAAATGGCGAGCGAAACCTTTGAGCCGGTCAAGTGGCGGGTTAAAACATTGCTGAAGGATTTAAACATGGCGGTAGATTTGTCCGTCAAACAGGGTAACGCCGTGCCCATGTCCGCGCTGGCCTCACAGTTAATGCAACTGCACGGTAGCCACGGTTACCTTGAGCAAGACCCCGCCACCTTAATCAAACTGTACGCTAAAACCGATGCTTAACTTTTCCGCCAACTTGAGCCTGCTATTTACCGAAGTGGCGCTAATTGACCGCTTCAAGGCGGCCAAACAAGCGGGTTTTGATGCCGTTGAAATCCAATTCCCTTACGAGTTAAGCGCGAGCGTCATAAAAGACAAATTGGACGAATACGGCTTAAGGCTGGTGCTGTTTAATGTAGATGCCGCTGATTTGTTACAAGGCGGCGAGGGGTTGGCCTGTGTACCCGAAAGATGCGATCAATTTAAGATGGCAGTCGCTCAAGCCGCCGACTACGTAAAGCTGCTAAAACCGGAAGCAATCAATGTGCTACCAGGGCGCTGTTTGGACAGCAGCCATTTAGAGCGCTATCTTGAAACCTTTAAAGAGAATTTGCGCTTCGCCGCCGAAGCCTTTACGCCGTTGGGCATTAAAACGGTGTTCGAAGCGATCAATACCCACGACATGCCGGGATTTATCATCCATAGCGGTACGCAAATGCTCGACGTATTAGATCAGCTAAACCACCCCGAACTGTTGATGCAGTACGACATTTATCATATGCAAATGATGGGTGAAAAGCCTGCGGAATTTATTGCCGGACATGCGGATAAAATCGGCCACATCCAGTTTGCGGATTGCCCAGGACGCGGACAACCCGGCACAGGTCGGATTGATTTTGAACGGGTATTTTCAGCTATTGAAGGATCAAGATATTCGGGATGGGTCGGTGCGGAATATAAACCGGTTGGCACTACGACTGAAAGTTTAGATTGGTTAAGACGTCAATAACCAGTATTCGGTTAGACAGTTTAAAAAATTACCACCACGAAGACACGAAGAAAATAAAACTTCGTGTCTTCGTGGTAAATAACATCCGTACAAGTCGCCCTAGCCTACCAATTTCAAATATTTCTGATACAAACTTTCCTTGTTCTCGACATGCTTGGGGTCTTTATCGATACAATCGACCGGACACACCTCCATGCATTGCGGCACATCGTGATGGCCTACGCACTCGGTACATAATTCGGGATCGATTTCATAAATGTCCGCACCTTGGGAAATCGCGCCATTCGGGCACTCCGGTTCGCAAACATCGCAATTGATACATTCTTCACTAATAATAAGGGCCATACTTACTCCTACACACGACAACGCAAAATTAACAAATCAACCAAATAAACTCATACACTTCTTTAACAAACTCTCTTTGGCTTTGTGGATACCGTCGTTAGGGCAAACCGTTATGCATTGGGGATCGCCAAAACGTACGCACTCGTTACACAACTCGGGATCGATAACATAAGCGTCCTCAGTCTGAAAAATAGCCTCATTCGGACACTCAGGCTCACACTCGCCGCATCGGGCGCATTTATCCTCATCAATAACCAAGGTCATGCCTTACTCGCTCCTAAATTTGTTAATTAAACATTGATGAACAAGATCAGGGACAAAACAGGATACATCCCCGTTCAGCTGTGCAATTTCCCTGATCATGCTTGAAGAAATAAACTCATATTGTTCGGCCGGGGTCAAAAATACCGTTTCCAGATCCGGCGCCAGACGCCGGTTCATCCCGGCCAGTTGAAACTCATACTCGAAATCGGATACCGCGCGCAAGCC
>JANYKK010000322.1 GCA_025361585.1 Methylobacter sp.
TGTAAATTAACCCCAGCGGACTTGCTTTCGTAGGATGCAATCGGGTTGTTGGAATCGCGCTTTTCGTATTGCAGTACGGGGCCGATGCTGAGGCTTTCCAGTGGGTGGTACATCACATTAAAGCCGATATTGCCGACATTATCTTTTTGCTGTCCAGCACTAACGCCGCCGTTGCTGCCAATACCGCCCAGATATTCTTGCTGCTGGAAGGACATGGGCAAGGTCAGGGCAACTTTTTGACTGGCCTGCCAAGTGAGGTTAAACCACACGCCCTGAGCTAACAAAAAGCTGGAAAATTGACTGTTAGTTTGATAAATATCTCGTCTTGCTGACAGCACTAGCAATGTTTTTTCGCTGGCTTGCCAGTTTAAATTAAGGTGAGCAATGATGTCGGCAAAATTGCGGGCGCTGATATTTGTATAATTTTGATGCGTATAGCCGACAAGCCCGTCAACACGCGTTTTACTGCTGGCATGCCAATCTCCAGTCACGGCATAATTCATCCGCGTATAAGCGTTATCCTGAGTGCTGTTGGCGGTTAATTGACGCTGTGGGTATTGACCATCAGTTGCAAGCACCCGCACTCCCAAAACACTGCCAGTGGGGCTTAAGTATTGCAGGTTGAATTCGGCATTATTTTCTACGTTATTGCTGACTTGCCGACTAATATCGTCATACTGAAACTCTGTCCTAAACACGCCTAACTTGATCTTACCATTGGGGTGAAACAGGTAACCGGCATTAGCAAAGGAGCGTTGGGTATTTTGCTGGTTGCCTATCAGCCTATTCAATTGAGCAAAACTACCCATTGTTTGAGTGTTGGAATAACCGATTTCGCCATCCAGATCGTTCCTCACTTGCCAGTTCCATTGGGCCAGAGTGTCCCAACCGGTGTAATCCAAGCTGGAGAAGTTTTGGAACCAGTTCTGGTTAACATTGGCTTTAACAATGATATGTTGCTTGCTGATGGTCCAGTCCATATCCAACCCGGCGGCGACCTGCTTGATAAATTCGCTTTTATCGCTTTTACCGGTAACCGCCACCGGATCAACACCATCGGATAACCGTAAAAAGTTGCTATCATATAGCAGGCTAGAGGCGACATAAGGTCTGATAGTATCGTCTGGAGATGCTACGGCATGGCTTTTACTTGATAGCCCTACCCCTGTCAACAACATGAAACACGACAATAAGCATCGCCCTCTCATCAAATTATTTTCGCTAAATTTCATAAGTTATGGCTTTGATTATTAACTTTAATAAAAACATAATGTTATTATACATTGTTAATATAGTTTGTTTTATGTAATTAAGCAACTAAGTTTTATCTCTGGCTTTTAATGCTTAAAAATCTGTTAATACAACGCCTAAGCATTGACTGCCCGTATCTTGCAAAGCTTCTTTTAAGTGCAATAGATCATTCAGTCGGGTGTTGTCTTGCCGCGCCACTAACAGGGCACCACCACAATTTGAGGCGATAATTTGCGCATCTATACCCTGCTCTACTGCTGGAGTATCAATCAGGATAACGTCAAATTGGGTCTGCAATTGCTGCAGGCAGCCTTTTAATCCTCGGCTAATCAATTCGACCGGATTGGGCGGCACTGTACCCGCAGGCAAGATCGACAAATCCCTGAAGGCCGGAATTCGTGTAACGGCCGTTAGATCGGCACGTCCGGCTAACACATCCGACAATCCGTAACCGCCTTGTAGCTTGAATAACGCCTGTTGTCGCGAATGTCGCAGATCAGCATCAATTAACAGGGTGCGTTCACCAAGCTGAGAAAAAACAATCGCCAGATTAGCAGCCATATAGCTGCGTCCTTCTCCACGACTAGGACTGACCACTGCCAAAGTTTTATGAACATCAATAAACCAGCGCAGCATCAATTGTCCGCGCACAGCTCGAAGCGCTTCCACTTGCGCACTAAAGGGCTGGTATGCGGCAACCAATTCTTGACTGAAATGCTCTTCGCTTGCAGCCAGGAATGGGAAATCGAATTGATGCGACAAGGCTTTTTGTATATCCCCATCGTTGATCAGTCCCAGCGCCTTCGCAGCATCGCCAAAATGCATACCTTCCTGCTTTTGTAAGATGATGATGCGTTCGGCATCACTAGCATTGATTTTCCCCGCATCCAACAATAAAGCCCCCATAGATGTCCCTATAGAAGCAGTGTTTCCTGTTTTGGTTATTTCATTGGACATTTTGCTATTAAATATGATTTTCGCTGTTTGCATTTAGGCAGTGCCTCGCTTGTTAGATACATCAAGGATATTTTCAAGACTAAATTGCCGGGATATTCGCTTTTGCTTGGATGCAGAAACAACGGCGAAAACAGGAACCCCCAATACCTCCGAAATATCAAAAGCGGAGCGCACTCGACGATCCATCAACTCTACCAACAACGCCGAACCTACTCCTAACATGCCACCCAGAAAAACCGACAGAATCATATTTAATAAAACTTTGGGCTTGGCAGGTTGTTGCGGTGGAAGAGCGTAATTAAGAACGGCAATATTAGTTTGGCTTATTTCGCTTTCCATGCGGCTTTGTACCCCTCGCTGCATAGCGGCATCATAGACCCGCTGTGCATTTTCCACCTCACGATTGAACACCATCATTTCATCATGCTGTTTTTTCAACTCCAACACCTTGGCCTTCTGTTCAGCCAGCGCATTGGCCACTATCTTGTCACGTTGAATGGAAGAGGTAACCCCACTGGCGATGCCGCTTAACACCATGTTAATTTCGGAGTGTATTTTCTGTTGCAGATTGCTCAGTTCAGCTTTCGCTTGCTTGTATTGCGGATGATTTACATCAATCCGTTTGGACAATTCGGCAAACCTAGACTCTACTCTCGCCAAGTCCGTTTTTAACGATTGGACCAAAGGATTTGTTAATACTTCTTGTAACGACTCAAGTGATCTGCCTTGCTTAACGGTGCTGGTCAACAAATCTAGTCTGGATTGTAATTCGCTGGTATGCGCCTGACCATCCACCAACTGTTTTGATAATTCAGCCAGACGGGCGTTTTCCAAGTCAAGACGGTCATCGACCGCGACAATGCCGTGTTCTTGTTGAAAAGTAGACAACACCGACTGCGCATGTTCCAGCCGCTCTCGCAAGGTAGCCATTTGCGAATCATACCAATCTGCACTCATCTTGGCCGGTTGAACCTGCAATTCGGTGCTGGTTTGAATATAAGTATCGGCAAAAGCATTGGCAATAATCGCGGCCAGTTGTGGATTGTTATAAGTAAAATCGACCTGCATCACGCTGCTCTCGCGTGAAGGCCTGACTCCCAGCTTTTTTAGCAATCCATCCGCAATCCAGTCCCTGATGTCGCCAACAATCCCCGCCTTTGCAAAAGCTTCCTGCAGTTTCGGATTCTCGTCGAGTTTAAGCTTATCCACTACTTTGCGCGCCACCTTATGACTGGAAATCACATCGACCTGAGTCGCTAAATATCCAGGCAACAGCTGCACAGGCAAGACCTGCCCCGTCACCCGATCAACACTACGCTGATCAACTACTATTGAAGTCGTGGCTAGATATTGTTTAGGTAACACCAAGCTCACCGCCAAAGTCGTGATTACCGTCATCATCAATGCCCACAGGACAAGCGATTTGCGCGACAAAATAATATTAATAAATTGCTGGAAATTCATGTTGTTCCTTTTTTTATTGACTCAAGCGAAAAGGGTAATTTAAAAAATGCATCCTTATTTTCAAGACATTAAAACCAACGTTCGCCAACATAAATCACATCATCTTTTAATACGGTATCACCCAACCCCACATCAACTTCTTGTAAGTCGCCACTTCCATCCTTGCGTTTAACAACTATGCCGTTTTCAGTACCGCGCAAGGTCAGACCGCCACCAATCGGCAAAGCATTTACCACCGAAATATTCGGTTCCATACGATAACTGCCAGGACGCTGGACTTCACCATAAATATAAAACATGGATGCCTTAGGTACATACACCACATCACCTTGACGCATCTTAAAGGGGGTGATGTTTTGACCATTTTCCAAATAGTTCCTCAAATCCAGTTCTTGCTTTTGCGTCTTGCCGTTGACAGTACGTGTAACCACCACCTTGTTGTCGCCCAATTCATCAATACCTTCGGCCATAGCGATCAAATCAACTATTGAACTATCGGAGTCCAGCGGATAACGCCCAGGTTTATTGACATAGCCCAACACAGAAACCTGTTGACTGACCTGCTCCACCACCGTGACACTGACTTGGGCATCTTGAATAAAGCCGCCGTTGATTAAACGTACAGCAATAGCTTCCTCCAACTCCCTAGTGGATTTTCCGCTTGCCTCGACTTCACCGATTAACGGAAAAGTAATCCGCCCATCTGCCGAAACGCGGGGTTCAGCTCTCAAGTCGTCATAACCGTACACGGAGATGCGCAAAACATCATCCGGGCCAATGTTATAAGCGGCAATACTTTGCTGCATAGGCAACAACAGTAAAACCAACAACAGACAGCATTTATCTAGCCATTTTAATATTTTATTAGTACGCATTTTTATCCCTTATTACCACGCCAATGGTTTTAAAAATAATCAATAAATCGAGAAATAACGACCAGTTACGCAGATAATCCAGATCGTAATCAATCCGACGCTGCATTTTTTCTTCAGTATCCGTTTCACCCCGAAAGCCATTAATCTGAGCCCACCCGGTGATACCGGGCTTTACCTTATGTCGCACCATATAACCCTTGATTAGATTGCGATATATTTCGTTATGGCTAATAGCATGCGGTCTCGGGCCGACAATACTCATATGCCCTTGCAGCACGTTAATAAACTGCGGCAACTCATCCAGAGATGTTTTTCGCAAGAACGCCCCAAAACGGGTAATTCTAGGATCATGTCGGGTCGCCTGATCAACCTGTACGCCGTCTTCCATCACGGTCATACTACGAAACTTATAAACCACAATTTCCTTGCCATCGACCCCATAACGGCGCTGTTTGAATAACACCGGGCCTGATGAGCTAAGCTTTATGCCAATGGCTATCAACACCATCAATGGCGCAATCAACAGCAAAATAAAAACCGATAACACTACATCGCTGATCCGCTTAATCGTGCTGTTGATGCCAACAAACGGACTTTCGCAGACTGCCACGACGGGAATACCATTGATAATACTGATGTTAGCCTGAATTAAATCAAACGAAAGTATATCCGGCACAAAGTAAATCGATGCCGTGGTATCGCGGCGTAAGTTATCCAGCAAGGCCTGAATCCGCGGTTGTGCGGACAGGGGCAAAGCAATGTAAATATGTTGAACATTATGAGCTTTAACAAATTCAGTAACCGATGCAATGCTGCCCAACAGCTCTTCGGATCGGCGCTCCTTTTTTCCTGAAAAGCGTCCAGGACTACGATCATCGAAAAAACCCATGCACCCCACTCGCAGTAACGGGTTTTTTTTAAATTGATAGGTCAGTCTGCGGCTTAAATCGCTAAATCCGACGAAAACAGCTCTGGAGACCTCGGTCTCGGCAAATGACCATCGATGAGGCAATAATCCAACCACGCTTTTCTCCCAAAAAGTTTTATCGTTGGACTCAAAAGCCAAACTGTCACTTAAAGCATTTACATTCCAAGTCGTACGATCATTCCCTGTGTAGTGCCGGTCAATACTAACTGGTACGAATGAGCTTACTGGCAACGAACTCGCTTTGATACATTCCATAATAAACTCCTTAAGGATTATGAAAAAATTCGCCGCATCAACCAATCAATTCTAAATGGACTTAGACTGAAATCTAACCAAATAAGATTTAATCAAACGCGCTGTAAATATCCCTTTTATACTGAAAAGCTCAGCTGGAAAGATAGACACGATTTGAGAATATAGGAAACAAGTTTTTTGTACAATTAGTAGAAATACCTAACGGACGACATACGCACTTAACTCACTATGACAACATAATGACGCCACGGCATGTAGATAGCGGTCAGCAAAGGCAGCCCATATAATTAAAAAAACTTACGACTGCAAATATGCTATTCGGTGCTGAGGGGAATCCATAATTCAGACTTAACCTGATGCCGCGGCACCGGGTATTACGGATGAGCAAAAACCCATGAATATCAACTGTATTTGGCAATTAACAACATCGAACACAGCAAAACCAAGGTGTGATAGCGCAAACCAATGGTTTCGTGAACGCTTCCATAAAACCATCTTGCAGAAATTTTACCGAGTGACCCCTTACGCAAGAACCTGTATAACGATTTGGCAGCGCTGCAAAAAGATCTGGACGAATAGCTAGACCATTTACAATAATCAACGCCCCCATCAAGGTAAAATGTGCCGTGGTCGAACGCCTATGGCGACATTACACCCATCTGGAAAGAAAAACTTATCGGCTGAATTTAACCTGACAGACACTTCTAAAAACCAGTAACTGTCAGATTAGGTTTGAACTGCTACAAATTATCACTCAACACTCAGCATTCCATCCTTATTAAATTGATATTTATGTTCCACCCATCCTTTACCCAATAACGTGAGGACGCTATCATAATAATGATCGGGTTTATCAGAAGACTCAATCACTTCCAGTTTCTTTAAAAATTCATTTAGCCTTAACAAATCGTTAGCGCTGGATAAAAAAGGCAAAACAGCGGCACTAAAACTCAATTTCTTATAACCTGCTTGCACTTTCATTGCTGTATCGTATTGTTCTGAAACATAACCATCAGTTTGAATGGTTTTTAGCATGGGCGAAAAATGCGTCATTAATGCTTGTTTATCGGGATCATCATTGTTCACCATGCCCAGCCAAAGATAGACGCGAATGGCATTATAACCACCGACTTTACTGTCTTTCTCATCGGCGCTAACCAAGCCATTATTGTCGATAATAGCCCATTCCGGACTAAACCCATGCGGCGCCGATTGTTTTAAAAATTTAATACTGTTTTGAGCAATCTCCTGCCATGGCGAATGGGGATATAACACGGCAAAACGTCTAAAAATTTGGATTGGTAAATAGCTAGGATTCAATCGCCACGAATGATCGGTTACTTGGAATCCCCTTGGACTCGGTAAAATCATCCAGCCATAACGAGGCACTTGCACCGCCTCTTCACGCAGAATCCGCATCGCCATAAAATAACTTAACGACTGATAGCGATACTCACCCCATAATCGCCCCGCTTCGGCCAGCGTGTAAGCAATCCATAAATCAGAATCCGATGCCGAATTACTATCTAAAATGCCATATTGAGAGGTTTCTTTTTTTAATCCCCATAGCCACGCAGGCAAATGTTCGGTTAAGTCATTACCAGCTAAATTATTTTCCGTCCAATTTAACAAACGATCGAAGGTTTTCCGATCATCAGCAATTAAGGCAAATAACAATGCATAAGATTGCCCTTCCGAAGTAGTAATTAATTGCTCAGTACTGCCATCGATTACACGCCCTTCAGGTGAAATATAGGTTGTTTTAAAATGTTCCCAATCTGTCCAAGGCTCATTGGCATGAGAACAGATCGAAATAAGCGTTAACGCAATTATCAATAAAATTTTCATAACAGCTTAAAACAGGCTGAACTAATTATCATGACGGTGCGACCACCAATAAGCGACATATTTAAACGCCTGCCAGAACACCACAACCATTAATATAATCATCAATAAGGTTAGAAACCCCAACAAAATAGGCCTGTCCGAAAATTCAAACAAAATCAATTTAATAACCGGTAATTGTCCGACGTAATAGGTTTCTCCCACTTGAGTATTAACAACTTCATCGTCTCTGAATAATGACACGGTGCCAAATATATTATGCGTTTTATATATGAGTGCTGAGGTGATTTTTTTAAATGCCTCGGGTTTAGAAGCCATGACCGCCACTACACTTTTATTTTTCTGCCAAGGTGATTCAAAGCCAATCAGCGCACCAACCTCACCTTCATTTTTGAATTCGACTTGTTTAAAAACTTCTCGACTTAATTTTATCTGAGCTGGCTGGAATAACGTCATGTATTCGGTATCACGAATCGGTAACGTAATCGTTTTTTTAATTTCAGATATCATTGCATTAAATAACATATGTGGATCTGTTTCTTGCATAATGTTGGCCGCTAAAAAACCAATCACTAAGACATCTTTATTTTCAATTCCTTTAAAAGGTGCAGAATCAAAAACAGTAAATTTTGTTGCCGTTAATCCAGTAGAAGCGCCAAATGAACCTAATAGATCCAGATAGGCTTCCATTTCACTGGTAGTGGCATTTCGATCAAGAATAATCGCAGTATCTGATAAATCGGCTAATCGGGTGAAAGGAAAACCCACGCTAGCAAATGCTTTTAAATCAGGCATCGCCATATAATGAGAAAAACCAGTTAAATCTATAGTTGAGTCGGCGTCGATTTCGCCGTACATATAGTTCGCTGTCAAATCTATACAATCGCCGCTATCAGGCTTGGTAAACTCATAGTCAAATTGGATTTCGTTTTTAGCGCCCAATCTAAAACCAGGAACTAACACTTCATTTGTCGCATTTGAAATTAAATTATCGACAAATGGAATTTTTAATCCGTCGTAGCCTGAACTTTCACCAATCCCTTTTTCTGTTAGGGGGAGGCCTTTAACAAAAAGATCATTGACCATGACGGATAATTGTGAATCATCTTCTTTGTTAGGCGGCGAATAACGATATTTGATATTTAGTGGAATACCACGGCTCCCCCAAATGAACAAATCTGGCGGAATACTAAAACGCACCGATATCGGACGCGGTGTGCGTCCTTTGGCTTGTAATTGTGTAGGTGAATCGATTAACTCTCCAAATTTGATTTGGCGATTAATTGGAACCCAATTCGGTGCATCATAAGGTTTTCGAGGTAAAATCTCTTTAACATGCGTAATTTCCGCAGATGAACCAGCCAACAAGGGGGCTCCATTCGCTAATCCTTCAATGGCATTGCGTAAATCTTGTTTATCCCGTCCTAGCACCAGCAATAATTTAACGAACGAATTATTAGGATGTGTAATGAGTTGAATAGTTGGCGCATTGACCGGTGGTAAATCTTTTAAAAAATCAGGGCGCTTATTATTTGTAGCAAACACAACAGCGTGTTTTCTTGGCAACTGATTAATAAGTACTGGAAAAGACATGCCCCGCCATTTCGCTAAACTACCCAAATACGATGCCGTAATACCGGCGGCTTCCGATGTTTCACTGTGAGCGTTTTCAGGAAAAATAAACGGAACTTCCACGGGCAAATAATCATTCGAATCAAAAAAAGGTTTGGGGAAAAAGGCAAAATCATTTTTTAACGGCAAGGGCTGCACCGTCAAGATGAGTTGGCTTTGATTACTAATATCAAACCACATGCTCATCTGCGCTTTGGTTGCGCAACGCATTTCACGAAAAGCAATCAACTCAAATGAAATCTCGTTAGATTTAGATAAAAACCGAGGGTCAAAACTAAGCGTATTTTTGACTGGAATGCCGGCTTTATTGGCTTCAACAGGAAGATACCCTGCAATTTGGTTATTTAAGCGTACGCGCACATGAGAAATGTCGTGCGATAGCGATGGTGAATAAGTATAAGTCACATCAACTTTAGCTGCCGTGACCAGCTCATCAAGCCGAGAACCAAATCCTATCGTTTTTTGTGCTAAATTGCCTTGTAATTTAATCGCTGATGACACCCCTAATTGTTCAAAAGTCACAACGTCTTCTTTGATAGGCAAATTATCAAGCTTGTATGTAACGTTATCTTCAAAAAAATCACGCTGGGCACAAAAACTTTGTTCTGCGTAGAGAATCAACAAAGAAAAAAACAGGGCACGCAGAAATCCATTTGCGGCTATGTCTGCAACTTTTATTTTAAACGTTTTCATATTGAATTGAATTATCGTTAATGTTTTTAGGCAGCAAAGTCTTGATGAAGACTGTAGATGTGCCTACCAACAGGAAAAACTTAGTAATAAATCTTGGAAGCGATCTAGCTAAACCAATATAACCATGAAAACAAAATGCGATAATGGTTTTTATGTTCGATAGGGCGTTGTCGTGAGTGGAATATTGATTCCACGTTACCCATGCATCTGAACGCGAATAAGTACATTGAATATAATCAAGCTGTTGTTGTAGCGTTAAATTTTCAAATAAGGCCTCAAAAAAACCTTTGTTCACATTTGTAACTCGTGCAGGAAATGAAAATTCTCGTTCACCACGCGAAATTAACACCTGAATTTTTTCATTTTTTTCAATTGTCGAAGCTTGCATATCAATGCGAAGTCCAAGCCCTGAACCCGAATAATCCTCCAATATCGCGCAAATTAAATGCCCAGATGCTTTTTTAAGCATAACCTCAGTATTGACTTCGATGCGATGTTGCATTCGCACTTGTTTTTTTTCCTGCATCATGTTTATCGCCCCACCCAACACTAATAAATTATAGGTCGTCCATGCAAAATAAATCAGTACCATTGTATTTTCATCGGTGGAACCGAATAAAAAACGATATGCCGCAGCAGCTATAGCCAATAAATTCAGCACAACCAAAAACAAATAGGGCCTAGAAAATGGCGGATTTAAAAAACCAGGTTTAATTAAACTTTCTGTTGCAAGTACGTTGACAGAACCTTTAGGGCTAATTAACGTAACTGCTGTTGGAAGAGTGATATACCATGCCAAAACGATTTGGTAAATTTCATTCCAAAATGAATATCGTTGTTTTCCATGTAAGCATTGGTACGAATTGGCGATACTTGAATATACGAATGCAGGAATGGCATATAGCAAAATTTCAACGGTGGGGGCATGAATTAAGTAACTATGAAAAAAGAGGAATCCCAACGGAGCTAATAAGAAAATTAAGCGAGGAATACCGCCAAGGAAATGAGCCATCGCATTAACATAGTACAAGCGTTGCCCAATACTCAGCCCTTTCCCTAATAACGGATTATCGATACGGAAAATTTGTGCCATGCCACATGCCCGAAGAATCAGTTGTCCGATATGCTCTGCCAAGGTTGCGGTTGTTAATCGAGCTGCTTGTATTACATTAATATAGGCGGAGGTGTAACCATTGCGATGTAGCCGCAATGCCGTGTGTTCATCTTCGTTGACCGTTTCGACTGCAATACCACCGACTTCAAGTAAAGATTCACGTTTTAAAATTGCGCCTGAACCGCGGAATAAAGACACATGTTCTAAATCGCTGCCCTCCTGAACTGCACCATTAAACCAGTTATCTTCGTTAAGCGTTTTTTTAAAATCACTAATATTGCGTTCAAACGGATCGGGTGAATATAAATGATGCGATGTTTGGATAAGAGCAAGCTGTTCATCTTCTAAAAAACATCCCATTGTCAGTTGCAAAAAAGACCGCACCGGGATATGGTCGCACTCCAAGATAGTGACATAATCACTTTTTGTTATCATTAAAGCATGATTGATATTACCTGCTTTGCCATGAAAATTATTGTTTCTCGTAATATATCCTACGTTCACTTGTTCTGCGAACTCTTGAAACGAAGAGCGCTTGCCATCATCAAGAATGAAAATATTAAGTTTATCTTCAGGCCAATCAATACTTAATGCGGCAAGCGTTGTTATCTTAACAATATCCAGCTTTTCATTATATGTCGGAATAAAAATATCCACACTTGGCCAAAGACTCTCATCGTCAGGCAATGGCACTGTTTTTCGTTGCAATGGCCACGCAATTTGGAAATAGCTGAGCAACAAAATAAACCATGTGTAAATTTCAGCACAGATTAAAATAACACCCAAAAAGACATCAATGTGGCTATCAATATTTAACGTGGATGTACATCGCCACCATAAATAACGAGTAAGAACAGCTAATGCCAGGGTGATCAATATCAATTTGGATAAATGCCCGACAATAGCGCGGGCTATTATAGAGACGACTCCTGCCAAAATTACAAAGATGATTTGCGCCGGAATATTAAACGGAACGGTAAAACAAATGAAGCCTAAAAGAAGAAGAAAAAGGACATAAACATAAGGCTCAAATTCCTCGTGATAATATTTACTTGAGCGTTCAAATTTACTCAACACCATGCCTATCGCTTTGATCGCCCCATTGAAAGGTAAAGATACGATACCCTTTAGACGATAAAGCAGTTTTTGGTAAAAAAATAAAGTGTTATAAGCGTTTTTCGTTTGTATTGTTCCTAACCACATTGCTTGGATAACAAAGCGAATTGCATCCGCAAACGTCGGCCTTGCCCAATTAATATGAGGAAATGATTTTTTCAGCGTTTGAGCTGCTTTTATTCTTTGCGGTTCGTGACAAAAAAACAGTAAAAAAACAAAAATAATCAGCCCGATAAGCGTGCCATAGAACTGACTTCTATCATTAAATAAATGTTTCTTAAATACCAACCAATCTTCAACGATAATCGATTGAAAAACAATAGAAAGAAAAACAACATCAAGAGATAATTTGTTTTTTACATAGAACGGATTATTCGCTGACATAGTTTTTTGATCTACGCTTAAAATAACTAATCAACCAAATCGCAATTGTTCTGAACTCTTTTGCAGATGCGGAATTTGGTGCATGTAACGTCACTGTAGTTTGATGTGCGAATGCTTCTTTGATATTTTCATCAAAATGAATATTGACCGGAATCGTTTTATTTGACAACACTTTGTTAAATATCAAAATCATTTCATAATCTATTTCACTACTTGGCATTAACTTATTCATTAAATAATATGATTTATTGCTAAGTGAGTTATCATTATGAATGTAACTAGATTGCATAGAATTAATCAGTTGCGATAAACAAGCTACGCTTGGTTCAAATATCCTTAATATAATATCGCTCAAATTCAATGCTTGAATATTTAATGCATTTAATTCGGAAGGCACATTTAGAATAATCCACGATTCATCCAGTAAATCAAGCGAGTTTAATGTATCACTTAACCAGTTTTCACTGATGTAGTTGCTCATTAAAACTTGATGATTTTTATAATTGATTTGACCAAAAGGAAGGAAATGAACTCCTTGTTCGCATTGAAATCCTGCATCATGCCATGACTTTTGTTCGCATATATTCAAAGCCCAACCAGAAGAGTTTTGCCAATCCATATTAAAATGCAGACGTAATAAATTGCTTGGATTTAAATCAAAAACTAGCACATCTTGATTTAACTCCCGAAGAATCCGCGCCAGATTGGCAACAACTGTTGATGCTCCCACACCTGCTCTGATACCTTGAACACACAGAATATGCATTTAGGTCGTTTTATTGTGTTGGTTTACGAAGTTTCGAATACCAGACGATATAATTTGATCGACTAGCGGCCACTTTTTTTTAATTTTTATAACAGCTTCATTTTCTTTGATTTCGATATAATTGCCAGCTTCAATGCCAATATTTTTACATGGGCCATCTAGGTCATTTTTTTTATACTTCATTTGTCTATCTCAGCCAATTAACATTATTCATCGTATTTCAACCATTCTTCTTTATCAAATGCGTAGTAATAATTTTTATTGTATTGCATGACTATTGAACCCTCATTTTCAGAAAGCAACGGCGTTTCAGGGAGATTATTGAGTAGCTTCTCAGGATCAAACTCATTTTTACTAAACACATCTTGTTCGAGTAATTGGTTAACGAGGTGGGCAATGGCAAAGAAACTACTTTGCTGGGTTATATGCTTTTGTTCGCCGATACGCAGCATATTGTTGCCAATCACTTTCAAACCGACAGGGACATGAGTTATTAAAGGGCTTGGTAAATCGCGCATCCCAGAAATCTGCATTTTATCGCCACGAATATTTGCCCCATGCTCTGGCACAAACAATACAACAATAGGACGATTAGACTTTTTTAATGCATCCAACACTGCATACATATCATCAAGTAACGTAATTAGCCTTTGTTCATATGTTGCAGTTGTATGTGCTATGTCGGCTTCTTTAAAGCGGACACCGTCATGCAAGCTGATTGTATTGTAAAAAGTAAACTTTTTGTTTTCCTTGTGTTGCTCTCTATCCTTTAGCCAATGCGAAAAAACTTCGCCATCGCGATAAATTAATGAACTATGATCAAAACCAAACAAATAATGACTTAATTTATATTGAATAGGGCTTACATCTATATCGGCTTTTTCTTTGATCAGTTTTAAAAAATTATCAAACATACCGTCATGATTTAATATTAATTCTACGTCATAACCAATATTTTTTAAATTCTCCAGTAAATAGCATTGCTGATCCGATGAATGGGACATTAGATCGGTGTGCGGTTTTTGTCCGCAATTTGCTTGCAATAGACGGATAACTGCCGGACCGCTGTATGAGGTGGCGGAATTGAAATTATCAAAAACAATATCAAACTCTTTAAATAGTTTGTGATTTTCTTGCTTAAAATATTTAATATCATCCCATGCCAACGAACAAATACTTAACACCAAAATATCAAATTCTTTTTTAGTTGCTAGGTCTTTATTTATAGTTAGTTTCAAATCAGATTGTTTTTCAAAGAAATCTTGTCGATAGTTATTGAGATCATCTACTATTATTGCATTTGATGCTGCTGTGGAACTTACTTCGGCGGCTGCAACACTCTCGACTGTTTTATCTAATTTAGGGAGTGATGGAGCGATACTTGTGAACTGCAAATAAACTATTGCGCTAACGACCAACACATAAATCCGCAGTATTTTATATAAAAAAAGATACAATACTGTGGTAATAAACAATATTAACACAATGTTTAATGACACAAATCGCGTCATCAGTTCAAACAAATAACTAACAGAAAAATCCGATAGGTTTCCTGCTTGTGCTAATGCATGAGATAAAGGTGGTAAATAGGAATCATCATAAAAAAGATAAATGCCTATTGGAATGGCTATTACTTGCTGTAATACTGATAAAACTTTATTCCGTGCCGGAATTAATAAAAATGCAATAAAAGCAATATTTCTTAGAAAATTAAATTCGATTAATCGGTTAACAAACAAAATCAATTTAAGAATAAAATATATATTCCAATATCCTAAATTAATGTCACTTACTTTCATTTTTTTCCTCGGCACAATTGCTAAAGAAATATGAAAAGTCAACGATCTGCAATGTTTTTTGTTGTCTAATGTTTTTTGTTGCAATTCGTACTATAAAATACCATATGCCTTTTATAGCTAGTCCTAGGCCCACACCCGTTAAGAGTGAAGCGATAACGGTTATGATAAAGTCGCTAATGTTCATGTTAGTTGATTTTTAAAGCAAGCGGCAATGATATGGCAGACTTTCTACCGATCAGTTCTGAAATGTTCTTTACGGATTGCCATTGTTCATGTTGTTCTTTTTTATCCATATCAATATTTCTTATTTCATTTTTAATTTCATCAATGCCCGAAAAGCATTCTTGTTCAAAAAATAAGTCTTCAATGGGTAATAAAAACAAATGTGTCAAAGCATTTTTTGTTTCAGATTGTTCACATTGAAATAGAAATAAATAAAAATAATTTTTAGCAAAAGAAAATATATCGCCATTATTTATTATATTTATTAGACCGGCTATTTCTTCAGCAGGAATGGCCTTGTTCAATGAGAACTTGAGTAATGATGAGTTTATTTGCATATGTTGAGCACAGTCTGCCAGATAAATGGCTTGCCTGACAAAATCCGCCAATGGTAAATAACTTTTTCCACAGTCATTTAAGTCAATATCTTCTATATTAGTTGGAATATTGCGGGTAAAGTAACTGCCTTGCATGGCGTAAATAATGGAGATAAACCTTAAAAAATCCACGCCATGAGGAATGATTAAATTTGCACCAGCATCAATAATAAACTTTTCATCAATATTCCTTAAGCATGGCTCGATCTCTCTTAAAATTATTTTTAGTTGTGCACCGCCAATTTTCCGACATTCGAGAACATTGCTTGCAGTAAAATTTATATCTATATTTGAATCAATATAGATAATAATTGTTGTTGTTGAAATATTTCTGGCAACTTCATTTTTTAATTCATCAAGCGAATAAAAAATATTCCATTCACACGGAAAAACTTCCTGTAAATCATATTTAGGCTTCACAAGTAAAACGCGGTTATTTTCTGATAGTGACGATGTTAATGGATTTTTTTGAACTAAATTATCACTTTCGTTAATGGCTACTTCATCATTTACTTTGTCAAACTGTAAATTCAGCAAAATATTGGACCGTATAGATGAAGGTAAATGCCAAAACAAGACTTCATATTTAATTTCATTGTTGTCATACCTTATGTTGCTCAGTCCATTAAACATATTGTTCGCATTTAAAATCTTATTTTTTACAAAGCTTGGTGCCAAGCCGCCATGAATGATCCAAACGCATGTTTTTTTATGTTGGATAAGCCATCTTTGCCAGGATGATAAAATAGTTGCTAATTCGTCATTAGTAGTGGAAATAAAGACATCCTGTTCAATATCAATTACAACAAGATCAACAGATTCAAATGGTTTTTTTTCCATATCCCGTTTAATCCGACTAAATAAGTTTTTGCTATTTTTTATATAAGCAAAACTCAAAAGTAGGTTCCCCGATTCATATATATCAAATAATTTTTTATTTATTTCAGTGGGTACATTGAACAATCCATTTCTTTCTGCAAAAGAAATCAATGCGGTTTTGACATAAGGGTTATTGGTGACTGTTTTAAGTAGAATTGATTTGGCGAAAGAAAATGTCGGAACTGTTATCACAAATAATCCAGGCATTTCTATAGAGCTATAATGCTGATCTAAGTTTTCAATCCCAATAAACATGTGTGTTACGTCGGCTAATCAATACAAATCATTTTAACAAAGGCGTGTCCGCGGATGGCGTTTTACCTGATGGCGGCGAAGAAACTGCATTTGCATTATTCGGGACATTGTTTGTATTGTCTTTTTCAAAAGGATTATTCTGCGGCATGATTTTATTTTCTGTTCTATCAAATATATGTTCGATTAGATTTAAATTTTTTAATGGTTCACGACTGGTATCTTCTGTGCCAATCGTTTTTTCATAGATGTCTCGTGCAATTTTTGCATAAATCATATTTAAATTTTCATAAACCAATGCGTAGCTGGGATTATTTTTGAAAGCGGATTGTAATATGTCCTGAGCTTTAATGTAATTTCCTTGCGCTACATAAATGAATGCTAAATTGTTGTATGGTTCAGGCAAGGCTGGATATTCTTTAGTCAATTTAGAAAAAATAGGCACCGCTTGTTCATAATTTTTATCATAGATTAAGGCTAAGCCCTGTGCAAATTGTTCATGCATGTCTTTTTCGTCGGCAAGAATATCTATGCCGTATAGAAGCGTCAAAATGAAAAAAACCGTTCTCAATAATGTCGACATGTACATCTTCTCAATTTAATCCGCTAGCCCTTAATAACTAGCGAAGGTCTCGGGTACAACAGGCGGCGTTTCAATAGGCGACCAATGTTCATTAAAGTTATATTTCAAATATAAACCTATATTACTTGGATTGTAAAAAGGGGAACGCTGTATTTGTACCCGCGCACCAATAGACCAATGGTCGGCCACTCGTTTTTCTACAATCATGCTAATGCCATAAGTCATTGCATTACTGTTACTACCGGTATAAATTGCTGACTCACCCAGTGCGATAGCTTGTGATTGTAAATATGGATTATTGGGATAGTAAGGGGCATCATCCAATTTTGATATTGAATAAGCCTCTGATATTTTCACCAAATAAGACCACCCGTTATATCGACCGTAAGCTGAAATGGGCATTGATATAGAGGCGTAAGATTGCGGGCTAAAATAACCGCCGTGTCCAAAGGTAAACTCATTCTGATTATTGTTATAACTCATATAAAGTAAATTTAGGCCTAAATCGACATTAAATATACTACTTGTGCTTTTCCAAGCATTCCAATACGTTCCTATCTGCCCCATAGACTTAGTGTTATCTTTAATGTTTTCGCCTGTGATTTTATGAAACTGCCAATTTGACCATACGCCCACCGGGCCGCCATTATCAAAACCCAAGTTAACGCCAATACCAGTTTGCCTTGCACCGCCCCATGTTTGTTTGGTATTGGGGTCGACAAGGCCGGCGTAAGATAACGTGGTGTTCGTTATCGCCCTTTTAGAAACACCGACCGCCCATGAAAAAGCTTTGATATCACCATCCATGCGAAGCCCGCCAACAACATCTGTGACCAAAAAATTCTCGGGGGTTCTGCCTAGGTCGGCCTTCCAATGATCACCCATCCAGCCCGCATTATAACCCACACCTTCTGCCCGCATAGGGAACTGTTGTTGTCCACAGTTTGGAAAGCATAATAACGAACTGCCGTAATCTTTTGCATTGCTTTTTGTACTTAAATCCTGGGTGCCGCCATCTAATGAGATGGGTTCAATTCTAAATAAAAAATGCCCTAATTTTCTAAAAGGCGCTTTTACTTCAACTGGGACGCTCTTGCTTATAGTATTTGTACCGAACCGATAATCCGGGACAACCGTAACGTAGCCATCGGTTTTTTTCCGTAACTCATCAATGTTGGATTTAATGTTTTTAGCCAGCCAATCGTCATTCTTTGCAAAATAAAGCTGTTTTTTATCATTCTCATCAAGCTCAATCGAATTGCTTGAGCCAACATTGTCCATATTATCTTTAATTTCATTGTTTATTTTATTTTTCTTCAACGCTGCGAAACTTAGTTGTTCAGCAATATCCCATTTTTTAATAGTTAAGGCAATTTGCGACGCGTTGTATAAGGCGCGATCTTCATTCGATTTGTCAGCTGCTATCTCTTGCAGCGCTTTTTCAACGGCACCCAGTTGCCCATATTTAGCCAATATTTGTAATTTTCTAAGCATTGGAAAATCAGAATTCGCATCAGGATTGGCTAATTGGGCAATATGGTTTTCTACCCAACTCACCATCAAAGCCTTAGCGTTTTTGTCCGAAGCATTCGCTGTTATTTTTGCGAGCTGGTTATAAACAGAAATGAACATAGGATCTTCCTGCAAAACAGAAAAATAGAGCCGGTCTGCCGCTATTTTATTGCCTTGTTCAAGATATTGCTTTGCTTTGGCCGTTTTATAGTTGACCATTAATTTACGATACTGCAATTTTTGTTCGGCTGATGCCGACGCAAGATCGATGGTCTTTTCTAAATCAGATAGTTTTTCAAGTTCTTTAATCTTAACCATGAGCTGTGCATAGGCTAGCATGGTATTTAACGGCCATTTTTCGTTTTGATTTAATGTATTTGCTATTTTTTTTGAATGTTCAATATCGTTCATCTCAAACCAATAGTCGGCCAATCTAATTAATAAGTTAGTATCGCCACTCATTTTGGCTTCCATTTCGTTTAAATGCGCGATAGCTTGTTGCTTATCGTGTTTTATTAAGTTATCCAGCACATGAAATTGGTCGTCAGCCCATATCCGTTGTTGATTTTCGATAATGCTAGGGGTGCGCTGGGAGGGATCGATTTTATCTATTTCGGCCAAGGCTTCGAGGAACTTATTTTGTTTAGCCAAATAAAGTGCGGCGGCGAAATGGCTTTCTGGAGACGGTTTGATGTTGTCCAACAGCTGGTCAACAAATAGATTTGCATCGGTCTTTCTATTGAGTTGATTCAAGACGCTGGCGATTCGATAGGCCGTCCAAGGATTTAGTGTTTTAAAAGAAATAGCTTCGTCAATTTTTTCGCTGGCCTTTCTAAGATCATAATTATTTAAAGCGGTTTCTGCATCGCTCACCAATAAATTTATTTTAATGGCATCTAAGTCATCCTTGATGGCTTGCTTTTGTTCAGATGTAAACTCTTGCGTCAGTGCCAGTGCTTCAGCCATATTATTGTTGTTAACCCTTAGGTTAATCCGACCTAATAGAGCTTCCTTATTATTAGGTTCAATTTCAATGGCTTTAACAAAAAAAGCATCCGCTTCATTAATGTTCTTATTTGCGGCTAGCATTTTTGCAATGAATAGATAGGGATAAATTACTTTAGGATCCAATTGAATAGCATTTTTATACAAAGAAATTGCCGATGCTTGGTCAGATTTTGCCAAATTATCGGCACGATCGATTAAAGCCCAATATTGCGCGGTTGCAATAAGTGAGTTCCACTCGGCATCATTATCCCTATTTGTATCAAGTTCTTTACCTTTGAGAAAAAAGGTTAAGGCTTCATCGCGTTTTGACTGATTAAGGCGAACTTGCCCTAGTCCTTTAAAAATTTGCGGATCATTAGGCCAATGAGTTTTAGCATATAAAAAACTCTTCTCTGCTAATTCAAGCTTTCCTTCTTTTAAAAGCGCAAAGCCTTGTAATTTTGCCTGATAAGTTGGATCGTTAATAAGTTTTTGATAGTCTTTTAATGCAGTTATTAATTGATTTGTTTTGCTGTCCACAGCCGCATCATCAGGATAAGCGGCTTTTAAATCATCAATTTCTTGTGTGGTTAGTTTTTCAATAGGAATATTCGATAAAGCACTTGTCCATGAAGCAGCCGTTTGTTTTTTATAAGGTTCAACATGCGATAACTGATCATAAATTGCCAGCGCCTCCTTATCATTGGGCATTTTTTGGGTGATGATATTTGCCAATGCCAATTTATATTCAGGATTATCGGGATATTGTATATTTCTTTCTCTAATTAACTTTTTGGTATTTTCAAAGTCGATTGCGCTTCTTTTTGAAAGAAGCGCAAAATATTCAATTTCAATAGCTGTTGTTGGCATACCATAGGGAAATAACTGCTCATAAATGGCAATAGCTTCGTTATAACGTTGATTGCCTGCTAAAAAATGTGCTTGTTGGAACTGAAGTTTTTTAGCGCCAAACGCGTCTAATAAGCTTCTTAGTTTATTTAACTCTGGATGATTAGGATGTATTTTTTCAAAGGCGAGCATATTTTTTTTTGCGCTTTCATTATCCCCTTTTAGAACATTAAGTCGGCCTTGAAAAAATAATGCTTCGGGATCATTTCTATCAATAGATAACCAATGCTCTAATGCCGTCTCCGCAATATCGTAACGATAAATAGACTCCGCTAACACAATCTGCTGTTTTAAAAAAAAACTAGGTTTCACCATTTCGGCTTGCAATTGGGAAGCAATCACCATAAAAAAAGCGCTTAGTAATAATCTGTTATTTCGCATTTAGCACGTCAAATGACTGTCTTAATTTGTCCGGTTTTATAGAAGGTGCCATTACACGTCAAAATTAGCACTTATCCTGCGCTAGAAGGGATTTGATTTTTTTGCTGTGCAAACAGCTACATTATTAAATGCATAAGTACCTTATAAATACATCGCGTAAGTCTATACTAAAAAACTGGAATTGACCTCAATTGTGCTAAATTATGACGTTTTTTATTTTTCAAACAAAGCCATCGCACCAGATTTAACCCGCCAAAGTTCAGTCGTACCCGATTAATCATTTTGCTTATTAATTTCATCATTAACCTGAGTGAAACATGGCGGGGTTAAATTTAAACTCCAAGGCTTGATCCGGTAGCGCACTCACAGTCGCCATCCAGCAGTACAATGGTCTCCTACTTTGGATAACAGGCATATAAAGCTGATATGCAAAATCACGCATTTGTTCCTTATCGGCATCGGTCGGCGGTTCCTCCACATATTACTGCCTTTCAATCTGCGGAACTTTATCCTTGATGGCCTAGTGTTTTTAGGTTAATCTAGAAAATTATATAAATTCAAAAAAAACACTATGAGGGGAAAGCCTTATTTCAAAAGCAATTCGAGCTTACTAAGCTGTGGCAAAGGGATAACCATTAAGATGCCTAACTTAAAGCTCTCGACGCTCATAGGTCTGATTTCCTTCTTGCTCTGTCTACCTGCACATGCAGAGGAGCTGACTCTTCCACTTTACAAAGTTGCTCCCGGTGTCAAGTCAATCGATCTTCGCTGCAACACATCTGAATATCAAATACCGATAGCCATACCCAAACGCTGGCTAATCAAGAAAGCCGTGCTGCGCTTCGATTACACCAATTCCTCGGCGCTGCTCAAACAAAATTCGCAACTGACTGTTCTTTTAAACAAAACCCCTCTGGCTCAGCTTAAACTCGACCCGCAGGCACCCAACGGCTTCGCGGAGGTTGAACTGCCAGTTACCTTGCTACCTCCTGGCTATAACACTCTGGGTTTCAGCACAACCCAGCATTATACGCTGGGTTGTGAGCAGCCCTGCGCGCCGGAGTTATGGACCCGCTTGAAGCTGGACGACGCTCTGCTTACCATCGAATACGAATGGGATGCTGTCCCCCTCAGGCTGTCGGAACTGCCCGAACTGATCTTCGATCCCAAGATCATGAACGAGGCTCACCTGCACCTGATCACCGAGAACATCAAGAATGAGAGCACCTTGACTCCTGCGGGCATCGTGGCCTCCGGCGCTGCGCTACGCTTTGATTACCGCAAAACAGTGTTCACTTTATCGAATCAGGTCACCGAAAAGATGGATAATATCCTGGTGGGCGAAAAAGGTTTCGTGGAAGGCTTTTTGAAAGATCTCGGAATAAATATGACGGTGGAAGGACCATCGCTTAAACTCGTACACCTTCCCACTAAGACTGAAGGTGGCGAACTAACGCTTGATCCAAGCCATGTGTTATTGGTGGTTACCGGGCGAAATGCTGACGAAATCAAGCTGGCTGCGGAAACCATGAGTATTCTGAGCATCCCCTTTCCCGACAGCGATGAAATGAAAATAAGCGAATTCGCCCTGCCGGAAATTAGCCTTTACGAGGGCAAACAGATGTTGGCTGCGGGTGAGAAATATCCATTTAAAAGAATGAATTACAAAAACCGTACCTTTGTCGGCCTGGATCCAACTCAGGAAAACATCATTTTTCGCCTGCCGCCGGACTTTTTAATTAAGCCAAACCAGCAAGCTTCAATATCCCTGGATTTTTCTTTCGGCTCGGGAATGAAATCGGATTCGACATTAAACGTGCTTCTTAACGGCGAGTTCGTCGCCACCGCCCGTTTGGATAACCAAAACGGGGGACTTATCTCTAATTACCAGATAAACCTCCCCACCTACCTGTTCAAAGGGGGTACTAACGAACTTTCATTCAAGCCCAAGATGACGCCTTTGTTTGGAGAGCACTGTCATTTTCTGCAGACCGGCAATTTGCAACTGACCCTATTCGATTCGTCGTTCATGGAGTTCCCTCCCATGCCCCATCGCATCGAACTGCCCAGACTCGATTTGTTATTTCTCAATGGTTTTCCCTACACCCGCTGGCCTGACGGTTTCGATACCCTGGTCGTTTTAAGCGAAGCCAACTCAGCCGCTGCGAATGCCGCCATCAACCTCATTGGCGTGTTAACTCAGAAAAACGGCTATCCCCTGTTCGGTATCAGGGTAAGCGCCGATCTCGAAGAGAAATGGGACAAGGAGATTATCCTCGTTGGCCGGGCAGACACGATCCCTTCGGAATATTATGCAAAAGCGCCCCTTCAGCTGGGAGAAATAAACAAAGTGCCTTACCCCGTTTATCAAAACTGGGACGACCATAAAGGCATGTCGTGGAGCCAGCAAACCAGCCGCATGAACAGCGAAAAAGGCATCATTATGCAGTTTGCTTCACCTTTCAAGGAAGGGCATGCGGTAACCCTGTTCACCGCGACCAGTGACGAAGGCGTCGAACGCCTCGGACACGCCATCCTTGAGCCCGCAGTGCAGGCCGCTACTAAGGGCGACCTCGTATTTGTGGATTACGTGGTAGATAAATTCAAACAAGTAAAATTTGGGGATGGGGCCGACTTTAAGATCACAGCACTGAATGCGGGCACAAGTTTCGTTACCGGCAAGGGTGGCGATATTTCCACCACAAATTACTATTTAACGTCCTACCCTTGGCTGTACTGGCTTTTGCTTTCTGCTATCATTGTAATTATCGCTATCGTCACTTATATCATCCTAAGACACCGAAGAAAGCAGAGGCTAACCCCCGATGAAAATGAATAAGGTCATGCGGTATATCCCTATACCAAACCCTTTACATACAAATCGACTACCCTACCGGCTTGTCATATCTTTCTTCCTGTTTACATTCAGCTCATTACTCCTCGCTGCCCCATCGCCAGAAATCAGTGAATGGACATATTTCAAAGAGCATTTCATCAGCGGCGATGGACGCGTCATCGATCCCGTTCAAAATGACATAAGCCATTCGGAAGGACAGGGCTATAGCATGCTCTTAGCGGTAAAGTTCGAAGACAGGCCGCTGTTTGACAAGTTATCACAATGGACTGCGAACAATTTGCAAGTAAGGCGCGACGCCCTCAGCGCCTGGGGCTGGGGCAAAAGACCGAATGAAGAATGGAGCGTCATCGACTACAACAACGCCACTGACGGGGATGTTTTAATCGCTTATGCCTTGATTCAAGCGGGACAGAAATGGAAGCAGAAGAGCTATACGCAACGAGCCGGCGCTATCGTTCAGAGTCTTCGCACCCACACTGCGGTAAAGCTGAATGACCGCACATTTCTGCTTTCCGGCTACAACGGTTTCGCGGATGCCAAGGGATTGGTGCTGAACCCCTCTTATCAAATTCTTTCGGCCTATCAAGCCTTTGCAAAAATCGACGACCAGCAATTCTGGGAAAAAATCCACAAGGACGCCCAATATTTACTGGATGAGTCTAGCCGAAACACCGCAAGCCTTCCGGCGGACTGGGTGCTGGCGGAACCAAGTGGAAACTTAAAGATTGACGCAGACAAAAGCACACGCTTTGGATATGAAGCCATTCGGGTGCTTTTATATCTCGCTTGGGCGAAACTGCCTCCTCCCGCTGGCGCAAAAAATGTTCTTGATTATTACCAAAAACATGGTCGCATTCCGGTGTGGTACGATTTGACCAAAGAAGAAATATCCGACGAAACGGCCTCGGCTGGCTTTTACGCGATCTTTGCCCGGGCTGCGGAGCAGCTTGGCAATACAGACCTCGCCACGCGCCTTAAGGAAGAGGCGAAGCAGCGCTTACAGAATGAAAAGAATGACTATTACTCTCATGCGCTCTATCTACTCGCGGGCATTGAATAGTTGACTTATGGTAAGGGCGTGCGCGTTTGGATGCTGACCTTAGCATTCGTACTTCTGAATGAGGCATCTCCTGCCCAAGCAATTCAGCCGACTTACGAAACGCCTACTGCTCAACCGGAAGCCGTACCAGAAAAAACCGACACTTTCTTCTATACCTTGCAAATCGAGCAGGGCAATGATCTCGCCGCCTTGGAAAAAACGGCAGACTATATTACCCAGATCATCCCTTTAAGAGTGCGTATCGTTAAAGAAGATGAAGGCTACGTTATCCGAAGCGGCAAACTCCTCCAAGGCATTGAACTTGAAGACTATGTTACCACGCTAAAATCGGTAGGATTTTCTGACGCGACTATCATTTATATCCCAGCGGATAATGAGAAGGTAATCAAAGTTCTCAACCCGGGCGCATCCGAATCCGCTGGACGGTTGCAGAATCAACCATACCTTCTGCGTACGCAACAAGAGGAGTCCCCAAGCGTATCTCGGCACATGAGCGAAATTTTCCCCGCCGAAACGATAATATCGCGAATGAGTCGCCTGGAAAAAGAAGTGAGCCAAGACACGAAAATCGAAAAAGACCTACTCATTCAGCGCGCTTGGGAGGCATACCGGCATGGCTCAGCGACCGCCTGCGATCTTTTCGATCGTGCGCAAACATATCCTAAGGCGGATCAGGAAGCCTCGCGGGGATTCGCATATTGCTTCCTCCAAATGGGCAAGTACGAGGAAGCCATTAATCTCCTCACCGAACTCCTTCACGATGGTGTAAAACAGGAAGAAACCCGCACCCTCCTGGTGGAGGCGCTGTTTAAAGCTGGCAGGTACGATTCAGCGCTGGATGAAGCGCATTTCTTGGAGGAATCCCAAGCGCAACAGTGGAGCGCCATCATCTCCGCAAACAAAAGAGCGGCCGACCTGGCACACTCGCATAAGCGCTATGACCTAGAAAACCCGAAAACATTTGCAGAGGAGCTGGGTCAGTGCCTCCTTTCAAACGCATTTCTCACGGCAATGCAAGGCCTCTTGACTGCGAAAAATGAAGAATCCACTGCTCTTTTCAAGCGGCTACTCAATGTCTGCGACGGGAAGTGGGGTATCAAAATCCCAACCTACATCAGGCTTATACAGGCTCTGCCTCTAGAAAGGTTGCCGTCCCTTATCGACCAAAAGCTAGTGCATAAAGGCCTGCCGCCCGATTACCGCGAAAAACTCCTGCCAAGCAAATTCGACCGCCTCCTACGCCATATAGCTTCTGACTGGCGCCGAGAGTCCGCTGAGGAGGCTGATGCTCTGACTCAACAAGACATGACCGCTCAAATTTTCCTGGCTTGGCGGCGCTTCAACCAAGGGGATTACGCCGCTGCCCATGAGTATTTCCTCGCCCTATACCTACGCGATCCACAAGAGAAGTCAATCATAGAAGGACTCACCTATACCCTAGCACGCCTCGGCAAAATGGATGAGGCTATCGACCTAGCCGAAACCACGAGGGACGCGACGCTACAAACCGTTTTTTTGCGGGAGAAACTGATCAATAGCTTGCCCGGCTCTAATGAAGCCCTGGAGCTAAGTCGACGAATTCTCGCTCTAGATCCCAAAGATAAAACCGCTTTAGATGCCCTCATTACCAAACAGGACTCGATTAGCCCCCTGAAGCAATAATACATTTATTTCGCAAAATGTTTTTTGTCCAGTGAAAATACAGGTTTTCAAAGACGATACCTTTAAAAACAAATTCACCCTACATAAGTAGTCTATAATAGCTTGACAAGGCGCCAGCAATAACTTAGGTTGCGCAGCTGTGCGATTTTCAAGAACCGGTAGAGGGGATCGGTTTTTCGAGATGTAGTTATTTGATGCCGGACAGGAATATCCGGCATGTAGCCCCCTATAGCGCTTAATAACAATAAATTAACACGTAAATCCAAAAATGAAAGATCAGAATCAAGCACACGAGCATGATGCCGAGGAACTCGATGCCGAAAGTCTTATGGCCGAACGGGATCGTCTAGAGGCACTATTCCACAAAAAATTCACCAAGCTCATCACCGTGATGTTCACGGATCTTAAAGGATCCACCGCAATCACCGAAGCCCATGGCAATCTTGCTGTCCGCGAGGTAATGAAGAGGCACAACGACATGCTTGCCCCTATTCTGGAAAAGCACCAGGGCATCTTAGTCAAGACCATGGGCGACGGCACCATGTCTTATTTTTACAAAGCACAGGATGCTGCGCGGGCTGCCAGCGAATTCCAACGGACACTGAAAGAATACAACGCCACGCAAAAGCCCCAAATCCCCATTATCATTACCGCCGGCATCCATACCGGTGAGGGCATCGTGGAAAAAGACGACATTTACGGCGACGTGGTCAACGTAGCAGCACGTTTCGATGCGCAAGCTCAAGCCAACGAAATCTGTGTTTCTGAGGAAACTTTCAATGCGCTGGAAGACAAAGCGGAAATCTACTGCCGATACTTCCGAATGGCAAAACTGAAAGGGAAAAAGGATGAGTTCAAAATTTTCAAAATCATCTGGGATCCCGCCGACATCGAAAAAGACAAGGCCGATGTGGCCGCTGGCTTAGTTACAAGCCAAACCTCAGCCCCTGCCAAATCGGGGCTTTTCGTCTGGGTATCTTTCCTCGTCTTTCTGGCTATCGCAATCGCTGCGGTCTTGGCTCTGATCAATGGAAACGAGCTATTTACAAGCTTCTCCTCCGGTGAAGAAACACGCTCGACTAAGCACACTATCGCCAAATAAGCCCGCTTAGCAGATTTCTCGCCAACAGCACAAATTCAACATGAACTTCAGTTTTGACGACAAGATCGGCAGAATGCTGCTGAATGCGACGCTGTTCCTTTGCTTACTTTTTCTTATATATCTGGCCGACCTGCCATTGGATCTGAGTCAACAGTTCATCCTGGGCGGAGTAGGAGTGCTCATCCTGATCGCCGCCAAGCGACGGGCCTTTTTTCAAAAGCCCCTAGGCCGCATCCTTTTTCTTGTGATTGTTACCTTTATTTCCCTTCGTTATTTTCTGTGGCGGACATTCGACACGTTGATCTATACGGGGCCTATTGATTGCGTGATGATGTCCTTGGTTTACCTGGCGGAGGTGCAAGTTTCCGCAGTTCACTACATCAATCTCTTTGTTAATCTGTGGCCTCTTAAACGCAGGATAGCGCCTTTGCCCAAGAATCAGAATTTATGGCCCACCGTCGATGTTTTTATTCCCACTTACACCGAAGATATTGAAATCACCCATGTCACAGCGACAGCTGCCAAATTTCTCGATTATCCCAAGGAAAAGCTGAATATCTACGTTCTGGATGACGGCAGCTCTGAGCAAAGAAGGAGTAACCCCATCCTCGCCTCAGCTGCTTGGCAACGCTATCGTGAAATGCAGGAAATGACCGCTAAACTCGGCGTCGGCTATCTGACCCGGGAAAAAAACGAACATGCCAAGGCGGGCAACCTCAATGCCGCTATGAAAAAAACCAGTGGCGATCTTATTTTGATCCTCGACTGCGACCATATTCCTGCAAGGGATTTCTTACAAAAAACGGTTGGGTGGTTTCTAAGAGACAAGAAATTGTTTCTGGTGCAGACCCCTCATTTTTTTATCAATCCCGACCCTTTGGAAAAAAGAATGGGGTCTTTCGGTAACGCCCCCGGCGAACACGAAATGTTTTATCGCGCCGGACATCCCGCCATGGATCTATGGAACGCGAGTTTCTTTTGCGGTTCGGCCGCAGTGCTACGACGCAAATTCGTAGATGAAGTTGGCGGCATTGCGGGAGATACCATCACCGAAGACGCTGAAACAGCTTTGGGGTTGCACGGCAAGGGCTACAACAGCGCTTTTATCGACCGGCCGATGGTTTGCGGTTTGTCGCCGGAGACGTTAGAAGACTTTCTCATACAAAGAACGCGCTGGTGCCAGGGCATGTTGCAAATCGGTTTTTTAAAGAACCCGGCGGTAGTTCCTGGTCTGAGCATACCGCAACGCCTGTGTTACACCTCCACCTATCTGTTTTGGTTTTTCGGTTTTGCGCGATTTTTATTTTTTATTGCTCCCACCATGTTCATCCTATTCGGCCTCCAGATTTTCCATGCCTCTTCTATGCAGGTTTTGGCTTATGCCATGCCAAACTTAATCACCAGTTTCATCACTTCGGACTACCTGTTTGGCAAGTATCGTTGGCCCATGTATTCCGAGTGTTACGAGGGCCTACAATCGATATTTCTCCTTCCTGCTATAATAGGCGTCATCAGCAATCCTAAAAAGCCCACATTCAAGGTAACTCCAAAGGGGCAAAACCAAACCGAGGATCTGTTGAGCCCCCTGGCCGGCCCATATTATCTGATGATCAGCATCATGCTGATTTCCGTGCCGGTAGCCATATATGAATGGGTTACACATCCTCTTTACCGGGATGTTATTGTAATCTGCGGCATTTGGTTGCTTTATAACCTCGCCGTTTCCTTCGCCTCCCTAGGTATATTTTGGGAACGGAGCCAGATCCGACGACACCATCGTTTCCCCGTCAAAGGGAAGGTGACTGTCTTTTTAGAGCACGATAAAACGGTAAGCTTAGACGGCGATATGATGGATCTTTCCCTTAGTGGCGCAGGCTTCAAGTTTGCCGGAAGCGGCACCCTGAAGCAAAACGATAACGTTATCCTTAAGACGATTGACAGTCGCGGCGACATCCACGAATTGTCGGCGAAAATCATGTTCCTTGCCAATCGTAACGGTATAGCTATTTGCGGTTGCGAATTTACTCAACTGGAGGAGAGGTTCGCCGATATCGTAAACATGGTTTATGGAGATAGCCAGCGCTGGGTCGACTTCTGGGAGCATGATACACAAAGACCTGGTGTGCCATACATGATGTATCAATTTGTACTCATGGCTGGAAAAGGCGCCAAGTTCGGTGTTATTGGCCTGTGGCGATTCGGAAAGCAGCGTGCGATAACAGCTTGGACGCAGCGGCAGTTAGCCAAGGCGACAGGCTGATTATGCCTCGTAAGACCTTTTCCGCTCTGCTTGTATCTTAATATCGATATTTATCCGCTATTGAGAATCCAGCGCTTTCTCAACAAACTGAACCAGCCATTCATGGCCGTTATTTTCAATATCAACATAGCGCAGTCCGATTTTGCATTGATCGCTGGACATGCGCCGCGAAAAAACCACATGGCATCGCGCTACTATTTTGGATGACTGTCCATCCTTATCAGACAGATTCAGGTCAACAAACACCGATACCGGCCTACCGTCACGAACAAAATTCCCGCCCGGCGTAATCATGTTGCGTTGCTTGATATTACACTCGACACTTAGCCCGTCGCTGGACACATCAACCGCAACCACCTTGATACGCACACCCTCCTCGGTAGTCGCAATAGCAGAAACCTGTACTGGAACCCTTTGGTAAAGCCTTCTTTCCATCACCCTCTACACCCGCAATCAAAGTTACTTAAAAACTTACAAATACTAGTCTAAAAAATTAATTATTCCACTGCTGCCTACTAGATGCCCGTAACCAATGGCGTGGTCAGAAACTATTTAAATTAAATAATGGGTTCGCCCCGAGCAAGCTTGGGCAAATTACCTTCCAGCCCCATTGCACTGCGCATCACCTTGTTTTTGGCAGGCGAAATCCTCTCTGCCAAGCCCAATCCCAAGTTTCGTAAGAACTTGACCGGCAGCACCTGATTGCTGAACACCCGGTAAAAAACATCCATCACCGTCATCATTTTCAGGTTTTCATTGCGCCGCATTTTTTCATAGCGCCTTAACACAGCCAAATCACCCAATTCAAGACCTTGCTTGCTTGCTTCAATCAGCACTTCGCCCAAGGCCGCCGCATCCAGCAGACCGATATTAACCCCCTGCCCCGCCAGCGGATTGATCATGTGCGCCGCATCGCCGACCAGAACCACACCGGGTTTAACATAGCTTTGCGCATGCTGGCGTTTCAGAGGGAAACTCGCCGTACCCAAAACGGCATT
>JANYKK010000332.1 GCA_025361585.1 Methylobacter sp.
CAGTGGATCAATAAATTCTTCTAAATCTTCGGGCGGATTGTGTTCGCTGACCAGCAACCGATCCGATGTCTCATGGATTTTATCGATGTCGATCTGGATGAATTGCTCCGCTTTATTGCCGGTTTGTATAACGAAATGCAAGGTGTTTCCGGTTTGCCGCGTGGCAATCAGTTTTTGTTCCAGAGCGTGATCGATCAGGGTTTGCAGGTTTTTGCCGCATTCGATATAGGTTCTTTCAGTCCACTCAATCAGGTTATTGGCAATACGGTTGCCGTTCATATCGACAATACCGCCGAGGCGATACCATTCATCGCCTGTTTTGGCTAAGCGAACCGGATATCCGGGGTTCAGCGCTTGAAGTTTAGAGAGTAATAATTTGTCATCCCTGTCTGGCAGGATGTGTTTGCAGATTTTTGCAAGCTGTTGTCCATCGAGTTGAAAGTGTTGATCAGCCATTGTAGGTTCCCGGTTTCTCGTTCCCATCTGCCCTCTGGGAATATTTTGTTAAGCGTTCCTGCGCCGTCGCCTTCACATCAGGCTCCGGGTCATCAAGCAGACAGGCCAACGCCTCTGGATGAACACGCTGGGCTGCGGTATAGCGCACCACCCAGTCCGAATCATGCAGCATGATAACGGCATCATCCGGGGTCATGCGTTCAGCGATAATGCGCCTGACTTCAGGCGCATTATCATGAGCCATTAGACCTAAACTGACTTCGGGCAGGCGTTCAGCCACGATTTTTCGCACTTGCAGGTCTTCATCGCGAATAAATCGGAACAGGCGTCCTTTCGGCAGTCTTTTGGCTATCGTTAATCTGACGATATAGTCTTTATCGTCAGCCATTTTTTCCAGATCTTCGGGAGCAATGCGATCTGCAACGGTCATGCGTACTTCTCTATCGACATCATCGATTAACAGATGCAGCTGTGACTGTGGTATGCGATAGGCGACTGCGCGCCTGACCACTTCATCTTCATCATCGATCAGGTCGGCAAGCGATTTCTGCGGTGCGTAACGAACGGCAATAGCGCGTCTTTCCCAAAAACCGTCGTGCAAATATTGCTCGGCATAAACTGGATTAACGCGAAAAAAACGGTCAATCTGGCGGCCGCTTTCAACGAATACGCAGGTATCTCCAGGCATGCAGCGCCCCATCAGCAGGGTTTTGCCGCGAAAAGGACATAAACTGCAATCGGCAAAAGGGACGCTGACAGGGTTTTCATGATCGGACATGCAATGTTCCGTTTAGTCCGGGATGATTTCTGCAACGACAATGCCCGTTGCGACATCGTAATCATTGGTCAGGCACAGACAGTGCTCCCGACCGTCAATCAAATAAAGGTTGAAGTCTTTGTGCTCAATGACTGGCGTATTATTGGGCAGATCGTCATCCATGCAGTAGGTGAAATGGATGGGTTGATATTGCTGCCTCAATGTCGAAACAGTGTCATCGCTAAGGCCCATCGTTTCGATTTTCGCCGCGATTGCGTTGACTTGGCTTGTAGTGATCATCCTGTCGCTTCCCTCTCAAAATGAAACCGGTCGTTGGCTTCAATGCCCATGACTTTAGCCAGCCAAGGAGGGGGAGTGCCGACGATAACGTTTTGCAGTTGATCTAGCACAACAGCAATAGGATCAATAGCTGAGAGCTTAATCGGGTGTATACCCAGCTTGACGATCTTTGCCGCCGCTGGACCGCCCACTGAAGCAATATAAAGCACCTGACAATCCTGGATCAGTTCTGCCCTGAACACGTTTTTATCATCCACTTCCAGACCATCAGGCATGGCAGTGTTACGGATGTCAATTAAACGGGCTTCATCGGCTGAAACCTGATAAACCATGAATTGACTGCAAGAACCGAAATGACCGTCCACGTTAATGCCGTCATTACTGGCACAGGCAATACGAACAGAACCGGGCATATCGCCGTCGCTATAGGCAACGGGTTGGTGGGCATTAAGACCGGATTTAAGAATGCTTAAAGCATAGGTCAATAAAGGCTCGTCAATATCGGCAAACTCGCCCCCTTTTGCGGTCTTGAGCGTATCGAGGTTGAGGCTGGTAATTTTTTGTTCGGTGATCGGATGCCCGATGCAATCAGTCAATACTGACAGCAAGCGCTTGGCGTCGGTATCGGGCAAAGCGCGAGCCGCCAGCCCGATACGTAAAGCCAGTTCTCGTGAGATAGCCTGGCTGTTCATCTGTTTACGCCTCTAAAGGCAAGATGCAGTTATCGACGGGGCAAACTTTGACGCATTGCGGTATGTCAAAATCACCTTCGCATTCGGTGCAGGTTTTCTTGTCGATTTGAAAGACAATTTTACCCTCGGTGATTGAGTTGGTCGGACAGACCGGTTCGCAGTCGCCGCATGAAATACAGTCCACTTCAACAATATATAAGGCCATGATTATTCTCCTGAATCTAAACGTTTTGCGCGCAAGGTAATGGGGAAGTCCGGTTGTGCGTCCAGCGGTTCGAAATAATATTTCGAGCCGTCGCTGAGCAGCACTTCGCCGCCCCATTTATCGGGGCTGTCGAATTCAACGGATTCCGCCACTTCTTCCAAATCTTTTTTGGGTACGTAGAAGACTAATTTGCCCTCTGCATTTTTCTTTAACATGACACTAGGCATATTCTTCTCCGTTCATACACGTGAGTTAACTAGACGATTTATTCACCACGAAGACACGAAGTTCACGAAGAAAGCACAGGCCGCGAGCCGGACGGGGGATGTTCCCCCGTCCGCAACGTTTTAACTGATCATTAAGCAGGGTAACCGGCTCAAACTTCGTAAAACGTTTGGGACGGGGTTACAAACCCCGTCCCGCTTGAGAAAACCTTCGTGTCCTTCGTGCCTTCGTGGTGAAGTCTTTTCTAACTTAACGAACCAAATCGTAGTTATAGTCAGTTGTACCCATGCCTCTGGTTTCTTTATCCAGCTGCTCCAGCACGGCATTAACCAGGGTTGTCAGCATATAAATAGCGCCTTCATAACCCATCGTTGTCATTCTGTGCAGGTGGTGCCTGTCAAAGATTGGGAAACCGATGCGGATCAACGGCACTTCAAACTCTTCGCCCTTATAAAGCGTATCGCGTTGAATAAATTTGCCGTAAGAATTGCCGATCATGAAGTCCGGTTTGTTGGTGAAGACCAATGAACGGAAATGCCACAAATCTTTGCCGGTATGGGCGACAGTTTTTTGTCCATAAGGCGAATCTTTCAACATTTTATCCATGGCTTTCGCCCAACGTTTGTTGGCATGGTTGCACAATACATCGGTCGGCTCAGCGCCCAATTCCAGCAGGAATTTGGTCATACCCATCACGAAATCCGCATCGCCGTACAAGGAGAATTTTTTGCCGTGCAACCAGGCATGCGAGTCGGTCATCATGTCCACCAATCGGCCGCGTTCAAGTTCCAAAGAAGCAGGAATCGGTTTACCGGTCAGTTCGGAGATTTTCATCAGGAATTCATCTGTCCATTCCAGGCCCATCGGAATATTGATGGCTGTAGCGGGTTGATGCATGATGGTTTGCACATATTTCTTGGTTTTTTCCAACTGCCAAGGTTGCAACAACAAGGTGTCAATCGCATTAGGCGCGTCTTTCACTTCAGCTTGTGTAGTGCCGCCGGAGTACAAACGGAAAGTACCGTCAGCAGGCGTATCCAAAACTTCGGAAGGATCGCTCAATAACGAATAATCAACGCCCATTTCTTTCATCATGCGGTGCATGACGCGGAAGTTGCCCAAGTAAGTTTCAAAGCCCGGAACCAGGTTGATCTTGCCGTTTGAACCGACTTTTTTATCGTCCATATG
>JANYKK010000379.1 GCA_025361585.1 Methylobacter sp.
CTCCTTGTCGGAATAAATAGCATCAGGGCCGAATACCAATTGACCGTTGGGATCCAGCAACCGCCAATACGGCCAATAGTTGCCTGAATAGCTTTTAATATCGAAATAAAACCGTTCGCCCGCAGTGACATTGAATCGGTACAGGTCGGTCTCGTTGGCAGGGATAAGCTGGCTGCTGACGGTTGTTCCCAAGGTCAAGGCCGTGGCTTGAGCGATGTCCAGGACGCGGAAGCTGTAGTTGCCGACCATGTCGGCATTGCCGTCGATGATCAGCGTGTAATCGCCGGCCACCAAGTCATAAATCGCCGAACCGCCAAGGCTGGCGGCATCGGTGTTGTTGAAGTTGCGACCGGACACTACTGTGCCCTTCGGACCGATCAAGCTCCAGTTGGTGTTGCTGTTGCTCAACACATCGACATACAGCCGCTTGGCTTCAGTCAAGCTAAAACTGTAGAAGTCGCGTTGACCTACATGGGCAATGCTGCCGTTGACGGTATCGCCCAATGTCAGCGCAAACTGCTCGTCAACGACTTTTTGCACGTTGAAGCTGTAGCTGCTGGTTGCCGCCGCGTCATAGATATAGCCTTCGATCAGTAAGGTATAAACTCCGATTTGGCTCAGGGTCAACGGCTCCTTGTCGGACCAAAAACCGTCAGGACCGAACACCAATTGGCCCGTGGGATCCACTAAGCGCCAGTAAGCGTTGTAGTTGCCCGAATAGCCTTTGTAGTCGAAATAAAACCGTTCGCCGGCGGTGACGTTGAATTGATACAGGTCGGTCTCGTTGGCCGGGCTGAGCTGTCCGCTGACCGGCGTCCCCGGCGTCAAGACCGTGGCTTGAGCGATGTCCATTAAACGGAAGCTGTAGTTGCCGACCATGTCGGCATTGCCGTCGATGATCAGCGTGTAGTCGCCGGCCACCAAGTTATAAATCGCCGAACCGCCGAGACTAGCGGCGTCGGTGTTGTTGAAGTTCCGGCCGGAAACTATCGTGCCTTTCGGACCGATCAAGCTCCAGTTGGTGTTGCTGTTGCTTAGCGCATCGAAGTACAACTGCTTGGCTTCAGTCAGGCTAAAGTTGTAGAAGTCACGTTGACCTACATGGGCAATGCTGCCGTTGACGGTATCGCCCAATGTCAGCGCAAACTGCTCGTCAACGACTTTTTGCACGTTGAAACTGTAGCTGCTGGTTGCCGCCGCGTCATAGACATAGCCTTCGATCAGTAAGGTATAAACTCCGGTTTGGCTCAAGGTCAACGGCTCCTTGTCGGACCAAAAGCCGTCAGGGCCGAATACTAATTGCCCATTGGGATCTACTAAGCGCCAGTAAGCGTTATAGTTACCCGAATAGCCTTTGTAGTCGAAATAAAACCGTTCGCTGGCAGTGACATTGAATCGGTACAGGTCGGTCTCGTTGGCAGGGCTAAGCTGGCTGCTAACGGTTGTTCCCAACGTCAAGGCCGTGGCTTGGCTAATGTCCAGCACGCGGAAGCTGTAGTTGCCGACCATGTCGGCATTGCCGTCGATGATCAGCGTGTAATCGCCGGCGACCAAACCATAAATGGCCGAACCGCCGAGATTGGCCGAATCGGTATTAGTGAAATTCCGGCCGGACACGACCGTGCCTCGGGGACCGATTAGGCTCCAATTGACGTTGCTGTTGCTCAACGCATCGAAGTACAGTTGCTTGGATTCGCCGAGGCTAAAATTGTAAAAGTCGCGCTGCCCGGCATGGGCGATACTGCCGTTGACGGTATCACCTAACGTCAGCGCGGCTTGATCATCAATGACCTTCTGCACATTAAAGCTGTAACTGCCCGTTCCACTCGCCCATACATAACCTTCGATCAATAAGGTGTAAGTGCCGGTTTGGGTCAACGTCAATGGCTCTTTATCGGAATAAATAGGATCAGGCCCAAATACCAACTGACCGTTTGGATCGAGCAACCGCCAATACGGCACATAGTTGTTGGCATAGTTTTTATAGTCGAAATAAAACCGTTCACCGGCAGTCACATTGAATTGATACAGGTCGGTTTCGTTAGCCGGGCTAAACTGGCCGTTGACGGTCGTGCCCGGCGTCAATACCGTGGCCTGGGCTAGATCCAACAGCCGGAAACTGTATCCATTCGCTGCGGGACCGTTAATACGCAACGAGTAAGTCCCAGCCGGCAGTAAAATAGCGGCAGCACCGCCTAGAGTGCCTGAATCGCTGTTATTGAAATTTCTCGCCGACACCACGGTGCCGCGTGGCCCAACCAAAGTCCACGTCAAGTTATAGTTAGCACTCAACGCATCGAAATAAACGCTGGTGTCGCTGTTTAAGGTAAAACTGTACAAATCCGCCTGCGTGGACGACAACACGCCGGCTGTGGTCGCCCCCAACGTCAACGCGGTCCCGGTCGGCAACGGCGCAATCGGAGTATTGCCTTGATAAGCCACGTTAAATTGGTAGTTAATCGTACCGGTAGTAGTGATATAACCTTCAGCCAACAACGTATAAGTGCCGGTTTGCGTTAAGGTGATAACGCCGGTATCGCTGCCCATGTAATTGGGGCCGAACACCAACTGCCCGTACGGGTCCAGCAACCGCCAATAGGCGGTGTTCGACAGGCTTTGGCTGTCGAAGATATATTGGTCGCCGGCGGTGACGTTGAACTGGTACAGGTCGGTTTCATTGGCCGGATTGAGCTGGCCGCTGACAGTAGTGCCCGGTGTCAACGTTGCCGCCTGGGCCAAATCCAATACCCGGAAACTGTAGTCGCCGGTCATGTCGGCATTGCCGTCGATAATCAATGTGTAATCGCCGGCGACTAAATCATAAATCGCCGAACCGCCAAGGCTGGCCGAATCGGTGCTGGTGAAATTCCGGCCGGACACGACCGTGCCCCTAGGACCGATCAAACTCCAATTGGTATTGCTGTTGCTCAACGCATCGACATACAGCCGCTTGGCTTCCGCCAGATTAAAACTGTAAAAATCGCGTTGTCCCGCATGGGCGATACTGCCGTTGACGGTATCGCCCAACGTCAACGGAAACTGCTCGTCCACGACTTTTTGCACGTTGAAGCTGTAATTGCTCGTCACGGTGCTGTTTATATAACCTTCCACCAGTAATGTATAAGCGCCGGTTTGCGTCAGGGTCAGCGGTTCTTTATCGCTGTATAAAGCGTCGGGGCCGAACACCAATTGTCCATAGGGATCCAGTAACCGCCAATAGGGAACATTTCCCGAATAGCTTTTATAGTCAAAATAAAACCGTTCGCCGGCGGTGACATTGAATTGGTACAGGTCGGTCTCATTGGCCGGGCTAAGCTGGCCGGTCACCGTCGTCCCCGGCGTCAATACCGTGGCTTGGCTGATATCCGATAGGCGGAAACTATAGTTGCCGGTCATATCGGCATTGCCGTCGATAATCAGCGTGTAGTCGCCGGCAACCAGATCGTAAATAGCCGATCCGCCGAGACTGGCGGAATCCGTGCCGGTGAAGTTCCTGCCGGAAACCACCGTCCCCCTTGGACCGGTCAACGTCCAATTAACATTGCTGTTATTGCTCAGCGCATCGAAATAAAGCTGTTTGGACTCGCTTAAGCTAAAGTTGTAAAAATCGCGCTGCCCGGCATGGGCAATGCTGCCGTTCACGGTATCGCCCACGGTGAGCGGGAATTGCTCATCGGTAACTTTCTGCACATTGAAACTGTAATTGGTGCTTCCCGTGGCGCTGACCCGTCCTTCAACCAACAAAGTATAAGAACCATCCACCTTAGTCGTCATATCAACATCGCTACCAAAATAAGTGGAGCTAAATGCGTCGTTTCCATTGGGATCGATTAAGCGCCAGTAGGTGTTGCCGCCGGATAGACTCAAACTATTAAAATAATAATGCTCTCCTGCCGTTGCATTAAATTTGTAGACATTGGTCTGATTTGCCGAATCCAGGGTACCGGTCACGTCGGTTCCGGGAACAATGTCTTGCGTTTTAAGCACATCGATTAAACGGAAACTATAGGCGCCGGTCTGGTCGGTATTACCATCCACTGTCAGCGTATAATCGCCGACGGCTAAATTAAGCAACGGGCTAGCCGATGCGTCCGCCGAATCCGAACCGGTAAAACTCCTGTTACCGACGACCGCCCCGTTAGGCCCGGATAAACTCCAATTCATATTGGAATTATTGGTCATCGAGTCAAATACGATTTTGGTATTTTGGGTAAGCGTGAACCCGTATTGGTCTACTTCGCCTTGTACATCGATCGATCCCGATATGGTTTGCGCCGGGTTTAAATCCCCTGATAACAACACCCTGGGTTCGAGCGTTTCAAAGCGAATAGCGGGATGAGTAACAGGTTCTTCTTTTTGCTGGGTTGCTGAGGCGGATAATGGTTTTGCTTGTCCTCGAAGGCTTCCGAATGCCTGTTTAAGACCCGACATTAGAGGCGACATAGTGAAGTTTTGGTTATGTTTTTTAGTAGACTTACGCATTATCAGCCTCTTATGGAATTAATCCGATTTTGGACAATTAGTTGTTTTTTCTAGCATTCCCGTCTAACTCCGGAAATACGACTTTACATTTGACTCCAGCAGGAATCTCAAGCTTTGGATTAGGCATCTCAAGAAACACGACAAAAGTTCCGCTTGCCGCATCGATCAATCGATCAACCATATTCACTTTGGCTGAGTAATGACTGCCCTGAGGAATCTCCGGCGTAACATTTGCACTCATTCCATGTTTAAGCTCACCAAACACATTCTTAGGCAAGATGACATGAATCCTAAGCGGGTTCATTTCTGCAACCTTGAAAATATATTTTTTGTTTGAACCCAACTCAAAAACTTCCCCTGGAAAAACGCCTTGGTCAACCACAACGCCTTCAACGGGACTTTTAATGGTGCGTAAATCAAGCAAGCTGTTTTGCTGCTGAAACTCCAAATGGGCTATTTGGCGGTTTTCTTTGGCAATTTGCAGTTCCGCTTCAGCCAAACGGAATTCAGCCTCGGTATCTTCGCTATCTTGCAGTGCCATTAACTTTTGACTGGCCATTTCCTGGCGCCTATTCAGCTTCTTTCGGGAAAACTCCATTTTGCTTTCAGCCATTCGAGTCGGCCCCACTTGCAGTGATTTGAACTTGGCCAGTTCCGAAGCCGCACGTTCGGCATTCGATTCCAAGGTTGCCAGGATTTGCATTTTTTTTACCCAATCGCCCCGTTTGACATGAACGCGGTCTATCCTGCCGGTGACCGAACTACCGACCTCAACCATCTGTGTCGGCTCAATCAAACAGTCAAATTCAGCCGCCATACACTTTGAATGCATAAAAGCAGCGGCCAAAAAGAAGCCAAATCGGATAAACATACTCAGTATCATGTGACAAAAAATATTATTATGCTTCAAAAAATAACTGATGTATGCCCTTCAATACTGATCTTCTTGTAAGTATTTATCTATAGATAACCTAAACGTGCGCAGGCACTACATTCCCAGCGAGAATATTTATCAAAAAAATTACGGACTCACTACTAAAAGTAGTAATCTCCAACCTTGAGGTGAACAATGAAAATCAAAAAAGAAAAAGACACCCAATCAGCATGCCAAAAATATACAACGCAGTTGGCGCAGGTTCTTGAGAATGCAGATCGTGATGGCTTACCGAAAGCCGTCCTGAATTTGAAATGATCCAATTAAACCGGACACTTCTATTGAACAATTGCGAATGAAACGCGACCTATTAAAAATTAGGCCGTAGTCTTCTTTGCGAAAGGGCTCTGAATTTATTCGAGCGCAACAGAAAACTTTCCCCGTTACCGTGGCTGCGTAAGGTCATATTGTTTAGTACCAGTGCCTTTTAGCGTGATCCAAAGCGCCTAAAAAGTACTGCGAAAACAGTTTGAAGCTAGAGCGATTCAGCTATGTGAAGAGAATAAGAAAATTTATGGTTCTCGCCGTTTAAAAGCAAGCAATTGATGAAAAAATTGGGCTTAAAAACCACGCTACCCAACAATTCAAAGTTACCACAGACAGCGATCATAATGAGACGATTTCTAGTAACATATTGAATACAAAGTTTTATATCATCTTTCCTAACAAAGTCTGAACGACTGATATTACCTCCGTCTGAACACTTGAAGGCTGGCTCTATGTTGCGCTTGTTATCGGTTTATTTTCCAGACAGGTGGTAGGCTAGTCGATTGATGATCACATAAGGACTTCGCTGTGTGTTAATGCTTTGCAAATAGTAATTGAGCGGATAGCTGTAGCGACAAAGCAAGCAGTTGAAGAGCGCGAGTAAATTGGGTGCCGTTTACGTTTCATGACCTGAAGCGCAAGGGTGTAACGGATACAACCGGAAACAAACAAGAAGCCAGCGGTCACCGCGATGCGGCAATGTTGAATATTTATGACGTGAAACCTATTATCGTGAAGGCTGCGGGGGAAAAGTAATTTCCCACTAGATTTCCCACTAGATGATTTTTTTATTTTGAGGTATTTGGCCGAAGGCCTTGAATTTAATGGGGTGAACGATGGGGCTCGAACCCACGACAACCGGAATCACAATCCGGGGCTCTACCGACTGAGCTACGCTCACCATAATATGGTGGTATTAATGCGGAATGTACTGCTAATGGCGCGCTTGGCAGGACTCGA
>JANYKK010000010.1 GCA_025361585.1 Methylobacter sp.
GCATGGCGGTAGGCGTTCATAATGTGCTCGTAACCGGCAAACGCTGAAACCAGCATCAGCAAGGTAGACTCGGGCAGGTGGAAGTTGGTCAGCATCGCATCGACCGATTTGAATGGATAACCGGGGGTAATGAACAATTCAGTATCGCCAAAACCGGCTTCAAGCTGGCCGCTTTTGGATGCCGATTCCAGCGCCCTGACCGCCGTCGTGCCGATGGCGATAACCCGCCCTCCCCTTGCTCTGGCCTGACGGACAGCCGCTACCGTCTCCGGCGACACGGCAAAATATTCCTTGTGCATTAAATGATCGGCTAAATCTTCCACCCTGACCGGCTGGAAGGTGCCGCTGCCGACATGCAAGGTCACAAAAGCGGTTTGCACGCCTTTGGCCTTGAGCTTATCCATCATGGCCTGATCAAAATGCAAGCCTGCGGTGGGTGCGGCAACGGCTCCCGCCTCTCTGGCAAAAACGGTCTGGTAACGGGTCAGGTCGGATTGATCGTCTTCACGGGTAATATAAGGCGGCAACGGCATATGGCCGATTTGCTCCAGAATAGTAAGTAAGCTGTGCTCGCCTTTAAATTCCAACTGAAACAGGTCGTCCGCCCTGCCCAATACTTCGCAGCAATAGCCGCACTCCAATTCAATTAAGGTGCCGGGTTTCGATGATTTGCTGGCTCTGACATGAGCAATGGCGCGATGTTCGTCCAGAATGCGCTCGATAAGAATCTCGACCTTGCCGCCGCTTTGTTTTGTGCCGAACAGCCGGGCCGGAATCACTTTGGTATCGTTGAAAACCAACAGATCGCGCTCGTCGATCAAGTCGATAAAATCGGTAAACTGCCGGTCGGTTATCCGTCCGGTCTTTCGATCCATGCATAACAGGCGACTTGCATCGCGCTCGGCCAAGGGTTTTTGCGCAATCAGCGCTTCGGGCAACAGGTAGTTAAAATCGCTTTTTTTCATAGCGGGCGATGTTATCAGTTTAGGCTGCCGAATACACCTTAAAAAGTATTAGCGTTATTGATGAACTTTGCCTATAATGCACGTTCTTTGCCGGGGTGGCGGAACTGGTAGACGCGCCGGATTCAAAATCCGGTTGGGGTGACTCAGTGCCGGTTCGATTCCGGCCCTCGGTACCAAACATTAGTACAGAGCAGTGCAAAGAAATACAAAAGCCCGCAAGCCATAAGGCTTAGCGGGTTTTTTATTGCCTGCAATTTACATCCAACAGCAGACTTGATAATCCCATCAATAAAACACTACCTTATTTTTGCTAAAATTATGTGGTCTTAATCAGTAAATAAGTGCTTAATTGACTCTGGAACTTATTAAACTTGCCCATGAAAGTACCCGTAAAACTATCCGCTATTATTGCCAGCCTGTTAACCGGGGTTGCGCCTCTGCATGCGCAAAATTTATCCCAAACCTATGAGCTTGCCCTGCAAAATGCGCCGGTTTTAAAGCAGGCCCAAGCCAAACAATTAGCCATCGGCGAGTCCAAAGATCAAAGCATTGCCAAGTTCCTGCCTAACATCACAGCCACTGGAGCCAGCAGTAAAAATCATCTGCATAACAATAAAACCGGTAGTTTTCGAGGCCCCTCCCCCAACCAGGAGTTTTGGGACAATACCTTTAATGTCAACTTAACTCAGCCCCTGTTCCACTGGGATCACTGGATACAGTTAAGCCAGTCAGACAATCAAATCGCTCAAGCTGAAGCGGCGTACTTGACCGAATTGCAAAACCTGATGGTTAAAACGACAGAAGCCTATTTCAACGTGCTGTACGCTCAGGATAACCTCCAATTTGCCGTGGCAGAAAAGCAGGCTATCACCCGGCAACTGGAACAGGCTCAGCAACGATTTGAAGTGGGCATTCTCGCCATAACCGATGTTAACGAGGCGCAGGCGGGATTCGACCAAGCCAATGCAAGCGAAATAGAAGCTGGCAATAATCTGGATAACCAAAAAGAGGCGTTAAGGGAAATCATCGGCGAAAACGATGCCTCACTAAATGCGCTAGGAGACCAACTCCCGTTGCTCAAGCCTGAACCGGCGGATATGTCGGCGTGGAACGATACCGCCGAACTCAATAATTTCAGCATCATTTCGGCATTCAATCAGGCCGAAGTGTCGCGCAAAGCCATAGATATACAACGCAACGGCCATCTGCCCCAACTGGATTTGATCGCCTCTTACGGGGTATCCGACAACAACAGCAGCTTCGGATCCCGAGGCGACACCCAGAGCGTTGGCGTTCAACTGAATGTGCCGCTGTTTGAAGGCGGTGCAGTGAACTCCAGAACCCGTCAAGCCGCCTATGAATATCAGGCTGCTAAAGAGGATTTAATTGCGAAAAAGCGGGCGGTAAAGCGTCAGGTGAAGGATGCCTATCGCGGCGTGATGTCCACTATCAGCCGCGTAGTCGCCCTGAAAGCCTCAGTAACATCGGCGACCAGTGCTCTGGAGGCGACCGAAGCAGGCTTTGGCGCAGGCACTCGAACCATGGTCGACGTGCTGAACGAACAACGAAATTTATACCGGGCGAAACGGGACTTTTCGCGTACCCGTTATGATTACCTGATCAACAGCATCAAGTTAAAACAAGCGGCCAGCAGCCTAAGTCAGGACGATATTGAACAGGTTAACCGATTGCTGGAGAAAAATCCTCCAGAATAAGAAACATATAGAAATCATCTGATTACTCAAGACAAGATTACAACACCAGCTCGCCCCACCCGCTGCACCCGAAAGCGGGATTAAAAACATGCCCGCCCTTGAAAAACCAACATTCACTCACCTGTTTTATGTTTTTTATTGAAAAACATGGCTTAATCTCATATCCTCCACGCTGAGATTTTAACTAACAGTTAAAACCTGCTCACTCTGCTCTAAACTACTCCCATTGGAGATTGTATGAAGATTGGTATACCTAAAGAGATTCACCCAGGTGAAAAACGTGTGGCCACTACGCCTGAGGCCGCCGAACAAATTATAAAACTGGGTTTTTCCGTCCAGGTCGAAAGCGGTGCTGGACTTGGCGCGAATATTTCCGATGAAGCTTACAAAGAAGTCGGCGTTGAAATTGTTGATAATGCCAAGACCTTGTGGAGCACAGCGGACATCGTCATGAAAGTTCGCGCTCCCGAACAGCACCCTGAGCTGGCAATCGACGAAATTGAGCTGCTATCCGAAGGCGGCCGCTTAATCAGTTTTATCTGGCCTGCGCAAAATGAAGCATTAATGCAGAAACTGGCAGCCAAAAATGCTACGGTACTGGCTATGGATAGCGTACCGCGCATGTCCAGGGCGCAAAAACTCGATGCGCTCAGCTCTATGGCTAATATTGCCGGGTATCGCGCTGTCATTGAAGCCGCACAACATTTCGGCCGGTTTTTTACCGGACAAATTACCGCCGCAGGTAAAATCCCTCCCGCCAAGGTGTTGGTGATCGGTGCCGGTGTAGCCGGCCTTGCCGCCATCGGTACCGCAAAAAGCATGGGCGCTATCGTCCGGGCTTTCGATACCCGTCCTGAGGTAAAAGAACAAATCGAAAGTATGGATGCCGAGTTTTTAATGCTGGACTTTAAAGAAGAAGGTTCCGGCACCGGCGGTTACGCCAAAACGATGTCCAAAGAGTTCATCGAAGCTGAAATGGCCTTATTCGCCAGACAGGCGATGGAAGTGGACATTATTATCACCACCGCGCTGATCCCCGGCAAACCGGCACCTGAGCTGATTACTCAAGGCATGGTCGAATCCATGAGACCGGGCAGCATCATTGTCGATTTGGCAGCCGAACAAGGCGGCAATTGCGCGCTGACCGAGAAAAACCAAGTGGTGGTAAAACACGGCGTGACCATTATCGGTTACACCAACTTACCCAGCCGTTTGGCGAACCAATCGAGCCAACTTTATGCAACCAACCTCAGGCATTTGTTAACGGAACTTTGTCCTGAAAAAAATGGCACCATCAACGTCAATATGGACGATGAAGTGCTGCGCGGCACTACAGTGATCAAAGAAGGCAAAATCACCTGGCCGCCTCCCCCGCCCAAACTCTCCGCCGCCCCTGCCCCGCAAACCGAGGCACCTGCTTGTTCGGCGGCGCAGGAACAACAAAAGAAATCAATCGTTCCCGACTCGATCAAGCAGTTCATACCTTTGGTTATTGCCGGGGCGGCGCTGTTCGGCATCGGCTCAGTTGCACCAGCATCATTCATGGCACACTTTACCGTGTTTGTGCTGGCCTGTTTCATCGGTTATCAAGTGATCTGGAATGTGACCGCATCTTTACATACCCCGTTGATGAGTGTGACCAATGCTATTAGCGGCATTATTGTGATCGGTGCTTTGGTGCAGGTTTCCTCACCAATCCAAAACATCAGCATCCTTGCCGGATTGGCGATACTCATTGCATCTATCAATATTGCCGGTGGCTTTTTAGTCACTCGTCGTATGTTAGAAATGTTCAGAAAATAATCGGAGAATATGATGTCCCATAGTTTAGTTACGATGTCCTACATCGTCGCCACCATTCTGTTTATTTTCAGCCTTAGTGGCTTAAGTAATCAGGAAACTGCCCGCAAAGGCAATTATTACGGCATGTTAGGTATGGCGATTGCCATTATCGCTACTGCCTTAAGCGCATCGGTTACCTCATACACTATTTTAATCGTTGCCTTGTTAATCGGCGGCGCTATTGGCGCTAGAGCCGCATTGAAAGTCGAAATGACGCAAATGCCGGAACTGGTCGCCATCATGCACAGCTTGGTGGGTATGGCTGCCGTGTTGGTGGGTTATGCCAATTTCATGGATAGCTCCTTAAGCCTGAGCGGTGTAGAAAAAACCATCCATGAGGTAGAAATTTACATCGGTATTCTTATCGGAGCTGTTACGTTTTCAGGTTCGGTGATCGCTTTTTGTAAACTCAGCGAACGCATCAGCGGCAAACCGATGTTAATACCAGGACGGCATTGGTTCAATTTAGGCCTGCTGATTGCATCCATTGTTCTGGGCTGGATGTTCTTGCAAGAAACCGAAACCGGCGGCGGTTCTATCCCTTTATGGATTATGACGGGGATTGCCCTGGTGTTCGGCATCCACATGGTTATGGCGATCGGCGGCGCTGATATGCCGGTAGTGGTATCGATGCTCAACAGCTATTCAGGATGGGCAGCGGCTGCAACCGGTTTTATGTTAAGCAACGATTTATTGATTGTGACAGGGGCATTGGTCGGCAGCAGCGGCGCGATCTTGAGTTACATCATGTGCCGTGCGATGAACCGTAACTTTATCAGCGTGATTGCCGGTGGCTTTGGCACATCAGGTGGAGAAGCCGCAGTCGTTGAAGGCGAAGTAACGCCGATCAACGCTGATGAAACCGCGCAATTATTGCTGGACGCGAAAAACATCATGATCATTCCCGGCTACGGCATGGCAGTTGCCCAAGCCCAGCACACCGTTAACGAAATCACCAAGCTGTTGCGCGATAAAGGCAAGAAAGTCGGTTTCGGCATCCACCCGGTTGCAGGACGGATGCCCGGCCACATGAACGTGCTGCTGGCCGAAGCCAAAGTGCCTTACGACATCGTCTATGAAATGGACGAAATCAATGAGGATTGGGGCCATGTCGACGTCTCCATAGTGATTGGCGCGAATGACATCGTCAATCCATCCGCGCTGGACGACCCCAACAGCCCGATAGCCGGTATGCCTGTACTGGAATGCTGGAAAGGCGAAACTACCATCGTGCTTAAACGCAGCATGGCCTCGGGTTATGCGGGGGTTGGTAATCCATTATTCGTGTTGGAAAACACCCGCATGTTGTTTGGCGATGCCAATGCAACTATGCAGGCGGTGTTGAAGGCATTGAAAGGGTAAGTATCTCAAAAAAACCGTGTTGGGGGGAGCTTCTGCGAACCCCAACATTTCGGCCATAGTACAATTTTTCAGGTTTATAAAACCTGCCTATCCAAAACGACCCCACCATTTTCCACACGGTTCCGGCCATTACGTTTAGCCCTGTACAAGGCTGAATCGGCTGACTTAACCAGCCTTGTGGCCGCTTCCTCATCTATGGAAATCGATGTACTATCCGGCTGGTAAGTTGATACGCCGATAGAAACAGTAACCGGAATGGGCGTACCATCAAAGGCAATAGCCAGCGCCTGGATGGCCTTGCGTACCCGTTCTGCAATCTCCAAAGCCTTGGATTCATTGGTATTGGACAATAAGGCGACGAACTCTTCTCCGCCGTAACGAACGAATATGTCACTGTCCCTCAACTGTTCTCTTATCGCAGCAGCCACCAAAGACAACACCCGATCACCGCCTTGGTGACCATGTTTGTCATTAACTGACTTGAAGAAATCTATATCGAAAAACTGGCAGGATAAGGGTTCGGCATTGCGTTGGCAGCGGTTTAATTCTTCATCTATGCGCTGCTCCAAAAAGCGTCTGTTATTGACACCCGTTAATGCGTCGAGATAAGTGATACGCCTGATCTCTTCCACATGAAGATTGTTTTCCAGGCAAACACTGACTACAGAACTTAGGTGTTCTATAAAATCCATAGCCATATTATCGGCGAACCGATCAAGCTGATAGCTGCCCAGATTTAAAGTCCCCAGATATTTACCATGGCGAGTTAAAGGCGTAATGGCAACGCTAGCGGGAGGCCTGTCAAGATGCTGGAAAAGGCTTGCACATTGGGACTGATCATAAACGCCGATATAGCGTTGAACAGCCGTTGCTTTTAAAGACTCCTTTCTGCCCTGCAGCATTAAACCGCTTTTTGAACGGGGCGAGTAACCATTATCATTAAGCGTTTTGGCGATTTCACCTACCTCGTCGATCAGGCATATGCTGATCACATCAAGATCAAAATAATTTTTAGCATCTTCAAGTAGGTGGTCGATGATGTCCGATAAGGAATTAAGCTTTAGCAACCGTATTTCGAACGCCCGAAACTTCTGCAAGATAACGCTGTTCTGCTGAACGCGCTCAAACATGCTTTCCAAATGGCTTTGCAACACGACTAGATCGGTGGCTAAATCTTCTTCCAAGCTATTTAATCTCTAACATAATTAAGGCAACCTCGTAAGCCTAGCAGCTTCTTGAAAAAAAACCTGTTCAATCATGTACCTAGTTCACAGATTCATGAATATTCGCTGATCTTAGCTTCTGGCCCTACCTATTTTCTGTTGACCCACTCTGTCTTGTGATGCTCGCTAATGACTTTTACTTGCTCTTCGGTAAGCTTGCGCTGTCCGATAAGAGAGATCGACGCTGACGTGTCCTTTGGGACATTTTCTATTACTGTATTCATACTCGCCGGTTTATTTTTTGCAAGCAACCTTCAACTAACAGTATGCTCCTGGCATATTTTCTCACTATCGATCTGGCTGAGCTGTTCTTTGGTTAAGTTGCAAACAAAACCGTCCGCAGTGGTGGTGAAATATTTGCAGGTTTTACAAAGCCCGAAGGATTGGGATTTATTGGCTTTTTGCAGTGCAGTCAACGCATTAACAAAAACGTTTTCTTGGCTATCATTTTCATTAAATATTGCCGAAGCTTGGCTGTATAAATCTGCCGGACGAGCCTTGTTCAAGATAGCGGCGCCTTCAACCAAAAGGCTCAGATGCACCATGCGCCGGTCGTTCACATCGGCTGTTTTTTTAATGTAGCCTTTTTTTTCCAGCAGCAGCAAGGTCTGGGAAACGGTGCCGCGAGTCATGCCCAGATAATTAGTCAGTGCAGCAGGGGTGTCGCTATAGCGGTTACAACGCGACAAATAGTCCATGACCTGCAAATGAACCGGCTGCAAGCCTAGTTCCGTGCATTTTTTACGTTCTTCAGAGCGGATCAGCGCGGACATGCGCTCGATCAGTTCAAATACATCTACTTTTTCCATGGAGCCTGTAAACACTTATTAATGTTGACAAAAAAGATATTCTAGCACAACTATTAAGGTATCGAATCGCTATTTTAAGAAAACATTGTCCAACTTCCGGCCAAATAAGCTACCGCCGCCGCAGGGGCACAGTCCGCTGGTGCCATATCAGACTCCATTTCGACTGCCGACAATAAGTCGGAATAGTCCATATAAGAGCGACCTAAATTCAAAGCGATCTGTTTAACCAGGAAGCGCCCTACCCCAGCACCGATCAACGGGCTGTTTTGTGGAAGTTCATACCGAGACAGCCGGATTTCGCAGCCGTGTTGTATTTGCTGCAATTGCTGGGCGCGGATGTTTTCGGCAAATTGCAGCCAGCGAGGCAGTTCATCGGGATAAAAATCGCATCCGATCATCCGCGACAACCGTCTGGCACTAGCCAGCACTGTTTTCTCCGCGCCATCCGCGGCATCGGTTTGGTCATGGGCGTCGTTGAGTTCGCCGGTGACGCGATAGACATCAGCCATCGTGGCAAAATACTCGGCCATCAGGCCGATTTTTTTGCCTTGATCCAGCGCCGTTTGGGTAACGGCCATCACAGCGGTTCTAACGATGCCGGTGTAAATCAACTCTTGAGACAGTAAGCGCTGGTAATCGGTATAGCCTTCCGCCATTACTTGCCCGTCCTTGAGCAGCAGTATATCGGTGGTAGTGCTGCCGCAATCGACAAAAAGCCCATCGCCTACTTGTTGCGCGGCAAACGAGGCACTGGCCAGCCAATTGGCGGAGGCGATGGCCGTGTAATGCTTAGCCTCGATCTGCGAAGGTTTCAAGAAGCCTTCCCTGCCTGCAAAAACCAGAATTTCAGATTCCGGCAATAATTCGGTCATGGTTTGGATGATTTGCTCGACCCCATCATCCCGGTTATCGAACAAATCAACCAGCTCGCCGGTCATGGTAATAGCGTGGCGATTTGATCCTGACAATTCCCGCATAATAGCGGTTACAGCGAGGTGCAATTGATCCAGCCCTTTCCATAACGGACACGGCTGCTGATAAACCGCAATCATCTTACCGGCGCTGATTACCGCCGCTTTGACATGAGCGCCGCCTATGTCCCAGCCTACATATTGTAGGGGCGACCGGCCGGTCGCCCCTACGGACGTCTGTTTTGTTTGAACGGTAATGGAGTTATTACAAATCGGGTTGAGCATCGGCTCACTATGCAGCAACTGTAAAACTGCTTCGGCAATATTGATGCCTAGAGCATCGTACATGCCCACAAATGAAGTGGTCAGCCGGGGATTGATTTCGAGCACCCATGTTTGCGCGGCAGTTTCTATCAAATCGATGCCGACATAACCCCACAACTCAGGCAATGCCTGGGCTATTTTGGTTATCACAGCCTGATAGTCGCCTAAGTCTTGATGGTGATTCACCACGATGTCCGCCAACTGATATTGCTTATTGATCAGTTCAAAACGCTGTAAATTAGCACAGACCAGCCAGCCTCGCCCTTGTTTGAATAAACACGACAGACTGGTTTTTGTGCCCTGAAGATGCGGTTGGATGATGTATTGGCCTTTTCGTACAGACATCTGCTCGAAGTCTTGCCGGTCGGAAACGACATAACTGTCAGCACAGCCTACGCCATCGACCGGCTTAACTATCCATTCACCTGGGAAATATTCATAGCCAAGCATCCGGGTAGGAACGGCAGCGATATGATGCCGTTTGAGCAGCTCATAAGTCTTGAATTTGTTCCCAGCAATGGCAACAGCCGCAGCTGGCGAAGTCAGCAATGTTTTGCCCAATGATGCTACCGCTTGACATAGGGTTTGCAAAATACCGTCAAATTCCGGCGCTATCGGCCACACCCAATCTGATTGCATAACCAATCGTGCAAATTCTTCGGTAATATCATGCTCCTGCTTGATGATGACGGTGTTGATGCAGGTTCCGCTTAATGAATCGGCAAGTCGCCAATCCAACATAACGGTTAGGTCGAGATCGTCCAATCGGGTCAGGTTGTCGAGCAACGCATTCAGCATCAGCCTGCCTTCACCTATCAAAGAATCCGGCAACGCCTGCTTATTAAAGCCGCCGCCAGTGATATACTCAAACACCAGAATTTTCACAATACTCAATAAACAGCTTTAAAATAGAACGCAACATTGTATCACCAGTCCAAAGCTTCCGCTCGAACCACAGGGATGTGGTGAATGCAGATATAGCAGGAGCTCCTTATCTGCCTTACCTACAATCCATGTAAGCAAAGCTAACTTTGAACTTAAACCCTATTTTTTATGAAAATAATCCCGGTAATCGATTTAAAAGACGGCGAGGTAGTTCACGCCCGGCAAGGCAATCGTAAGCACTATCAACCCATTAATACCGGCTTGTGCAAGTCCTCTGATATTTTTCAGGTTATTGAAGCATTCCTGGGTGTTTATGAATTTGATACCTTCTACATTGCAGACCTAAATGCAATTACCGATCAAGGCGAGCACGGCCACTTGATAACAAACGTTTTGACCCGTTTCCCGCACATCACCTTCTGGATAGACAAGGGTTATCAAAAATACGACCAGAGCACACAGTATCCTGGCAACGCCCTGCCTGTCTTGGGCAGCGAATCCTATCAAAATGAAACCATTTCAGAACTCAAAGCCTATAAAAACAACTTTATTCTGTCGCTGGATTATTCAAGATCAACTACTTTGGGTGCGGCAAGTCTTTTTTCTGACTCAACTTTTTGGCCGAAGAACATCATTATCATGACATTGGATCGAGTAGGCAGCAGTCATGGCCCCGATCTGGGGAAATTAACCGAGTTTTCCAAACATCATCCCGACAAAAACTTCATTGCCGCAGGCGGCATAAGAAACAAACAGGATTTAATGACTTTGAGTGAGGCGGGGATTCAGCTAGCTCTAGTTGCCAGTGCATTGCATTCCGGCGCTATTAAAACCGAAGATATTGCCGAATTTCAGGCAAAAAAATACCCCGTTAAGCCGGGGTATTTTTAGCATTCTTGATAACTAAATAAGTCTTAGTTAGCAGCGAATGGATGTACAGCAGTACCTTTAGCAGCAACAACTTCAGCAGCAGTAGGTGAACCAGCAACAGCGCGTTTCAAAGCTTCTTTAGTCGCTTCATAGTTATATTGTTGGATTTTAGCATCGCTTTCAGCAGCCCAGTGAATAAAAACACCAACTGATACGAATAAATCATCAGCTTCAGCAGCTGGGATTGTGCCGTCTTCTACACAATCAGCAACAGCCATAGCAACACCGCGTTGTGCTGGACCAAACATTTGAACAGCTTGTTTTGCGCCTTTGATTGTTACTTTGTTAAACATAACAGTTGCAGGTTTAACCATCAGGTTAGGTGCAACAACAGCCAGCAGACAAGAAAAACCGTCTTTGTTGTTTGTTAAGCAGTTTGCAAATGCAGTTTCAGCTGCTGAACCACGTGGTCCTACCATCAAATCGATGTGAGCAACTTCGTTGCCTTCGCCAACCAAAGATTCGCCAACGCATAATTTATTGATTTTAGCCATGCTTACTATCCCCTGTGAAGAAAAAAATGAAAAAATTGAATCTACTATCGACATTATTAATGTCCCCTTATTTGTTTTTAACAAATTCCTTTTGAAGCCCTATTAGTAACAGTATTGTTACTAATTAAGTTCCTCTAAAAATGCCGTTAATACTGTCGCCACAATCATGTCGGCTGTAGTACCCGGATTAATACCATAAAACTTAAGCTCCTGATCCAGGC
>JANYKK010000016.1 GCA_025361585.1 Methylobacter sp.
ATGTTGGATACCCCTTGCTGGGTATCCAACGAATGAAGCAGGACGGCTGGGGCAGTCGCAGGCATGAGCGGTCGCGTAGTTTTTGCTGCTTGTTGGGCAGGGATGCCCATAAAAGCTTTCGCAAAAATAGCGACTCCCCGGTTTCTCCGATCCTCTCCAGCAGGAGAGGGAGTAGGTGCTAAATTTTGATGCGTGATGAGTATATGTTTTTTGCGCTGTTAAATCAGTGCTTATCCGCCCAAATCCGTGTTCTATTAATTGCAGTTAGCATTCGCTGAATAGTTAAAAATGAACTTACAAGCTCGACAATGAATCAATGCCCAGATTAGCCAGCTCATCCGCCCGATCATTTTCTTTATGGCCTGAATGGCCTTTTACCCAAAACCATTCGATATGGTGCCGTTGAATCGCGGCATCGAGCCTGCGCCACAGGTCTTCATTCTTAACCGGCGTCTTGGCGGCGGTTTTCCAGCCGCGTTTTTTCCAGTTGCTGATCCATTCGGTAATGCCTTGCATCACATATTTCGAGTCGGTGTTAAGTTGCACTGAGCAGGGTTTGGTCAGGATTTCCAGTGCCTGGATCGCCGCCATCAGCTCCATGCGGTTATTGGTGGTGGCAGGGTCGCCGCCATAGATTTCCTTAACGGTTCCCTTGTAGCTGAGTATCACGCCCCAACCGCCCGGCCCAGGGTTGCCTTTGCAGGCGCCATCGGTGTAAATAATGACGTGGTCAGTCATGTCTGTTTTTCTGTGTTGTCGGTGAGTTGAGCGGGTTGTTCAAAATCAAACGGGGATTTAGCGCGGATACCGGAGTTAAGGGAATCAGGTTGTAACGGCGTTTGATCGCCTTAATCGCATAGGCGGTCGAGGTAAGTGAGAGGCCTCGGGTGATGAATTTTCCATGCATCGATTTGACCGTATCCAGATTAAACTCGGAGGATACGGTGACCTCAAAATTCAATAGCTTCAGCCAGTCCAAAACCCGTGAGCGGGAGATAAAGTGTCCTCCCCATGAGTCGGCCATGCGTTTATCCCACAAATACTGGTATCTGATCCAGAAGCTCCATGGATTAAAATTCAGCACGATCAATAGGCCTTCCGGCTTCAAAACCCGCTCAACTTCGCGCATGGTTTGGAACCGGGAGGCGTCAAACTCCAATAAATGCGGGATGATAATCATATCGACGCAGTTGCTTTGCAAGGGCAGGCTGTAGGATTTGGCCTTGATTTTTCTGGATTTGTCGCAGCCCAGGCTTTTGGCATCAAGTACGGTAAAATTCTTATATAAAGTACAGTCGATAAACTCGCTCTCCCAGCCCAAACCGCCAATCTGCAGAATGGTTTGCTGGCAACTGACGGTAATAGAACGCTGTATGTAGTCGGCTTCAAGCTGTTGCAGCAGCTTGCCTCTTGGGGTTTGATACCAGGCAAATAAGAAATTACGTTTCATATGCGTATTTTATACCATTTGGATCTTATGTTTTTCAGTAAAAACAAGCTATAATGATAACATTCTAATAATAAACTTCACTCTTTAATATAGGCTTGGATCATGCGCGTTAACTTTAGCAGGTCGATTAAGTTTCTATTTATATTGACCTTTTTAATCGTAACAGGCTGTTCTACAACCTCAAATTCTTTTAACGATAGACCGCCTGACTCTTCCGAAACGGATAACAGCTATGTAAGACATGCGTTGCATCCGTTCGGAAAACAAAAATACACTGTTCCGGCAAAGTACAAAAATACAGTTTGGGAGCGGTTAATATCGCTCTATTCGCTGCCCGATATTAAAAATGAACGGATTGATCGCGAGTTAAACTGGTACTTGCGGCACCCCGGTTATCTTGCCAGAGTTCAACAGCGCGCGGAACCTTATCTGCATCTGATACTCGACGAAGTCGAAGCCAAAAACATCCCCGGCGAACTGGCTTTATTGCCTATTGTTGAAAGCGCCTTTTTGCCGGAGGCGTATTCAAAAAGCGATGCGTCAGGGCTTTGGCAGTTTATACCGGCTACCGGTCGCCTGTACGGCCTGCAACAAAATACCTGGTACGACGGTCGCCGCGATGTTTATGCCTCAACCAAGGCGGCAACTTCTTTTCTTAAACATTTAGGTGAGACTTTTGACGGCGACTGGCATCTTGCGCTGGCCTCTTATAATTATGGCAAAGGCAATGTCAGGAAAGCCATCGAAAAAAATGAAAACCTCAATCTGGACACCGATTACTGGTCTCTGGATCTGCCCAAGGAAACGGCAGACTACGTGCCGCGCTTGCTGGCTATAGCCAAGATTTTTGCCAATGCCGACAAGTACAATATTCAGCTGCAAAATATCCCCAATAGACCTTACTGCGAACTGGTCGATGCCAAATCCCAGCTGGATTTAAATGTAGCCGCAGACCTCGCAGGCACCCCGCTGAATGAATTTTTAAAATTAAACCCAGGGTTTAATCTGTCAAGCACCGCCCCGCAAGGGCCGCACCATCTGTTAATTCCGGCAGCCAAAGCGCAATCGTTTAAACAAAACCTGGCTCAATTGCCCTATCATGAACGGGTCGATAAAAAACGTTACCAAGCCGAGACGATAGCACAAATTCGCCATGATGAAATTCAGACGATCCCGGGCCAGCACAAAGTCAAGGCCGGGGAAAATCTGGTATCCATCGCCGATAAAAACAACACCACGCCCCAATCAATCCGTCAGGCCAACCACTTGACGAGCAATGCTATTCACTCCGGCATGATGTTAACGATGCCGATGGCGCAAAAACCGGCTGGTGCATTGTTAACGGCAAAAAACAAACCTGGAAGCGCCCAAGTTTATGTCGTGAAGCAAGGCGATACCATCTGGAATATTGGACAGAGATTTTCGGTTAGCGGCAAGGACATTGCGGACTGGAATAAACTCAACTCAAAAACTGCATTGGTTTCAGGCCAGAAGCTGACCATTAAGGCCGTGAATCAACAGGCTGTCGTTTTAAAGACGGTCGCTTCAAAGGCTGCTATCCCTTCAAAAGCTGTAGTTTCATCGGCTGCTCGTTCGATTAGTTACACCGTAAAACAAGGCGATTCGCTGGCGCAAATTTCACGTAAATTCAACGTTTCAGTCGCAGACCTGCGCAAATGGAATTCGCCTGAAATAGGTAATTCGTTGACTCCTGGTAAAAAACTGAAAGTTATCCTTAATACTTGATGGGTGCCAAGCCGGGCATTGATGAGTAAGGACGCATAGCCCGGAAACGCCCGTTACATCAAATTGGGCGGTAGCCCAACAAACCTTGAACGATGACAATGCTCGAAGACGACGAATTTATTAGGGTGGTGAAGAATACGCCGCTGGTGTCGTTGGATCTCGTTATTCGATCTAAGGATGACGAGTTGCTAATGGGAATGCGAGTAAACGAACCTGCTGCGGGATCGTGGTTCGTGCCCGGCGGACGAATCCGAAAAGACGAATCAATAGAGGATGCGTTTCTGAGGATAACAAAGGCAGAGCTAGGGAAGGCTTATTCAATCGATCATGCCCGGCTAGTGGGCGCATTTACGCATAAGTACCAGACAAATTTTGCTCGCATGCCGGGCATCGGTACGCATTATGTTGTTCTTGCTTACGAGTTACAGGCAGATGTTGATCTCGAGCAGCTTCCAATGGAACAGCATAGCGAATATCGTTGGGTGGGAAAAAACGACGATCTGGCTAGGGTTCATTCGAATTCTAAGGTGTACTTATTCCATACGGATCGTGGGTAACCCACAGCCCTAACGTTTTTATTGTTAGCCAATGCAAAACGTTTCGAACGGGGCAACATGTCCCGTTCAGCCCGGTAATTAGCATATCGGGATTATTTCTTCTTAAACCCATGCACCATGGCTCTGGCCAAATTTTCACGGTGGATATAGCTTTCAACGGCTACGCCTATAACATGTACAGCCACTAAAACCAGCGTGAAGTTGCCGAAAAACTCATGCACTTCTTCCCACATTTTTTCGTTATCCGAGCCTATCGCAGCCAGCGGTTCGGCGGCTTGGTCTGCGCCGTACACCGCAAAGCCGGTGATAACCGTCACTAATAAGCTGGCCAGCAATAACACGATCATCGCCGCGCCAGCCGGATTGTGGCCGAGGTAACGCTGGGTCTTTAAAGCGATCAGGTCTTTAATGTAGGCAATCGACTTGGCAGGGCTGCATAAAAAACTTGAGAACCGGGCATAGTCGTTGCCGACAAATCCCCAGATCAATCTGAATGCCAATAATCCGGTGACCAAATAGCCCGCCCAAACGTGAATCGTCAATAAGTCATCTTCAGTCAGGTAAGCGATAAAAAATCCGGCAACCAGCAGCCAGTGAAA
>JANYKK010000030.1 GCA_025361585.1 Methylobacter sp.
CGCCCTGGTAATGAGTGACCTTTAAAAACAAGGGCGACCTCGGCAACTGCTCCTGCGTTGCTCTACCTCCTGCATCCATGCAGTTGTACCGGATCGCCCCTACGGAACATGGTTTTCACATTTATATTTTGCTGACTGCCAACTCTGTCACCGCTATGTAATTGGTCTTACCGGTCGCCATCACCGGAATCGCATCAACGACCAATATCTTCTTAGGTAAAAGGATTTGAGCCACACCTTTCGATGCCTCAGCCAAGTCGTTAACCGTCGCATTTTTCTGGGTGGTCAGCAAAATAACCTGTTCGCCCTTTTTGGGATCAGGCAGGCTGATTGCAGCATGGTGCGCATCCGGCCAAGCATTGGTCGCCATCTGCTCAACCGCAGTTAATGAGACCATTTCGCCGCTAACTTTGGCAAAACGCTTGCTGCGACCACGTATGCTGAGGAAACCTTCATTATCGACATGCACAATATCACCGGTGTCATACCAGCCATCGCCGTAAATCGACTTGGGCGGAACCAGTTTGCCGGGGTTGTCGGCCAGCAAATAACCTTGCATGATATTGGGGCCTTTGAGATGTAGCCTGCCCGCATCTTCAATGCCATCGACCGGTTCCAGTTTGTATTCCATCGACGGCATAAGCCGCCCCACAGTGCCAGCCTTGTAATCCATCGGGGTATTGACCGAGGTGATAGGCGTGGTTTCGGTCGCGCCATAGCCTTCCAATATACGTATGCCGAATTTATCCGCCCAAACCTGACGAGTGCTTTCCTGCAGTTTTTCCGCACCGGCAATCACGTAGCGCATATTGAAAAAGTCGTAGGCGTTGGCTTTTTTAGCATAACCGGCTAAAAAAGTGTTGGTGCCAAACATGATAGTGGCGCTGGTTTCATAAGCGATTTCAGGAATGACCGCAAAATGCAAAGGGGTCGGGTAAAAGAAAGTATTCAGGCCGTTCAGTATCGGCAGCATGGTGCCGACGGTAAAGCCGAAGGAATGAAACATCGGCAGTAAGTTCAGCACCACATCCCGCGCATTAAAATTGATCCTGGCTTCCAATTGCTTAAGGTTGGACAAGATGTTCGAGTGAGACAACACCACGCCTTTGGGTGTGCCTTCGGATCCCGAGGTAAACAAAACCACCGCAGGACTATCAGGGCTGTACTGGGTGTGTTTGTACCAAATATTAGCGGTTTTACACTGCGCCAGCGCCTGGAATTTGTCCCACGCAGACAGGCGATCGGCCAAGTCTTCCAGATAAATAAGCTTGACTTGTCCACCCAAGTGTTCGGCTTCTTCGCTTAAGTTGCCCAGCTCGATAAAGCGCCGGGAAGTTAAAACGATTTTAACTTGTGCCGTGTTGCAAGCGGAAACCATACCGGCCGAACCGGTCGAATAATTCAGCATAGCCGGTACCCGGCCATAAAGCTGCAAGCCCAGGATAACCGCCAGGGTTTTGGTCGAATTGGGCAGAAAAACTCCGACATGTTCCCCTGCGTCCGTAATCCCCTTTAAGGCGTTGCCGATCACAATGGTACGGGTAATCAGGTTGTCATAAGATAACGGAATGCGCTCCAGATCTTTGGCAACGACATGCTTGCCACCATGAACTTTGCGCGCCTCAAGCAAGCTGGCGAAAATGGTTTGCCGGTAATGACTGGTTGCAAACATCATTTCGGTCATAATATCCGCCAAAATGTGTCCGCTGTATTTGCGGCGGTTTTTGCCGTGTAATTCAGGAGGCGGATTAACGTAAGTATGAGGCAAAATCTGAATGGTGATTTTGGGAAACAAGCGCAAGCGCACGATATTGCGTAGCCTGGAAAAGTGCGTGTATTCAGCGCCGTGGATCCGGACGGGCAAGATGGCCGCTTCGGATTTATCGGCGACCATGCCGGTACCGTCGTAAATTTTCATCAACGAGCCGGTCACGGTAATGCGTCCTTCCGGGAAAATAACGGTGCGGGTGTCTTGCTGCAAATGATGGATCAAATCCTTCAGCGATATGGGATGAGTCGGATCCATCGGGAATACCTGGGACAGCCTCAAAAAAGGCTTTAGCCACCAGCGCTGGGAAATCTGGGTATTGATCGCAAAAGTGATGTCATCGGGCAAAAACACACCCAGCAGCAACGGATCCAGAAAAGAAGTGTGATTGGATATGATCAGGACGCGTTTTCCGGCGTTCTTGTAATTGTCCAGCCCCCTGATTTCGACCTTATAAATCAAGGTCAGCAGCCAGCGTAAAAAATTTTTCAGCATTAAGTTTCCTCCTTAACCCCATTTTAGCAGATGTTTTATTGTACCTAGAATAATCATAGCGACTGATGATCTCTCCGGGCTGCGGCCCTCTCGCGTCACCACACAGGTTTTCTACTGATTAATGATCTACGGATCTGGCATAATTGCAGGATTGACTCAAAAAACAAAATAGCCATAACTTGAGCATTGATTACAGAAAATCCCCAGTATAAATTGGTGTCTATAACGTCATCCTGTATCATGTAAGCCTGTCATTTATGGGCTTTATGTATGGGTGCCAGCTAACCTGCTTGGATTACGCTGCACAATAAAATCAAATAGTTATGAAGATACTGAACATCCACTTCAAAAACATCAACTCACTGGAAGGCGAGAGCCGGATCGATTTTGAGCGACCGCCTTTTTCGGATACAGGAGTTTTTGCCATCACCGGCCCTAACGGCTCGGGAAAATCCAGCATTTTGGATGCGATTACACTGGGCTTGTACGGCGAGACTTTCCGCTTCGACCGCCCAGCCAAACACGTGATGACCAAGCACACGGCCGAGTGTTTTTCGGAGATTGAATTTGTCCTGGACAACATAAAATACCGCTCCAGCTGGCATGCTCATCGGGAAGATGCAAGTCCCGAAGGCGAGTTAACGCCGCCTGAAATGAAATTGACCCGCTTGAGCGACGATGAAGTGCTGGCGGCCACAACCCAGCAGGTCTGCTCGCGGATTACCGAAATCACCGGGATGAATTTTCGCAATTTCACCCGCTCGATCATGCTGGCGCAAGGCGATTTTGCCGCATTCCTGAACGCGCTGGACAGTGAGCGCATGGATATTCTGGAAAAGATCATCAGCGCCGATATTTATGCCGACTATAAAAATGAAGTCCTGCAAAAGGCCGCCGATGCGCAGCAACGCCTGGATTATTTAAAACAGGACTTGGCGGTTATACCGGCCATGGCCCCGGAACAGCTGGAAGCCTGCGAACTTGATTTGACCGACTTTATCGACCAAACCGCTGAGCTGCAGCAAGAACAAAACAACCTGAAACAGCAGCAAACCTCGCTGGATAATGTGCTGACCCTGCAAAGCCGGATTGCCGATCAGGAAAGCAGGCTACAGCAAACCCAAGCGCTGGCGAGCGACGAGCGGCAAAAGCTGGATAAGCTGACCAAGACTCAGGACGCGCTGCTGTTTAAAGACGATGTGCAGGCGATCAAGGAAAAAAATCACGCACTGCATCAGGACAAAGCAACGCTGGCGGACTTTCGGGGCGAACTTAAACAGATTCAGGAACATATCGGCGCGGATACCACTGCGCCAGCGGATCTGTTCCATAAATCGGTTACCGAACAGGGGCAAAACCTATCCGAGATCAGAAGCCAGATAGGCCTGCTGACTGCCCAGCGGCAATCTGAATCCGACTTATCGCAAGCTTTAGATATCCAGATTAATCAAAAAACAGCCGATCTTGCCACGGTGTCGAAATGGTTGGAAGATCATGTTACGGATCAATCCTTACTGGATAGTTTTCCCGAAACAGGCCGATTAAAAACCATTCGGGCCGAACTGGTCGAGCTAAAGGCAAAGCAAAAAGCATATACCCGATGGTCGAAAGATACCACGGCGGCGCTGAAAACCAACCAGTCCGCCATCGCACAGGAAAACAAGAGGATTGCCGAGTTAAAACGCAAGTTACCACTTGCGGAAAAGGCGCTGGATAATCTAGCGCAAGGCAAAAATCTGGCCGAACTCGAGGACTTCCGGCAAGAGCAGCAAGAGCGGGTTAAGGATTTCCGGGAACTTTATAATCTGGCCACAGCGAACCAAAAACTGACCCAAGGCGATTTTGCTTTTTTCGGCCTGTTTAGCCATAAAGACCACTCAAGCAAAGACCTTAATCAGCTGGAAACTGAGTTTGACGTATTAACACTGGATCTCAACCGGGAAGAAAATATTAAACTTGCACTGGAAACGGCTGTTTTTCGTGAAGCGATGCTAAAAAAAATGACCTCCGATCGGCAGCATCTTGTCGATGGGGAACCTTGCTTTTTATGCGGCGCGTTAGAGCACCCCTATGCCAAACATCCGCCGAAAGAGGCCAATACCCAACAGGCTTTGACCGATCAAAAGGCGAAAATAAAAGTCTTAATAACCGCTGCAAATAAGCTGTCGCAAGAAATTAAAACCGTAAAAAAACAAGCCGAAAAAAATCTGGTCAATCAGAACGAGCTGGTTAAGATCCGAACCCAATGGCTGACCTTGTGCAACCGACTGAACACGGCGAGTGAAGAGCTGAACATCAACAAATTGCGGGTAATGAAACGCCTGTTAAATGCCGAAGTCAGCGAGTTCAACACCGTTACCAGCGTAGTCGCCAGCTATCGAAATAAGCAAGCCAGTATCGATCAACTGAAAGCCTTAATTACCAAAGGCGAGGCCACGATTGCGCGCTTGCAGCTAAACACGCAGCAGCTGGAAGCCGAATGGCAGGAGCGCCATCATGAAGGAAACGACTTAGATGCCGCATTGGCTGCCTGTCAGCAACAAGAGCAGCAACTGGCCGAAAAGGTGCTTGGACAACTAACCTTGCTGGGCGAGAAAATGCCTTCCAAGAATAAAGAAGATGCGCTGTTCGACCGGCTGAATGCGCGTCGGCAGGATTACCAAAGCCATACTTTCCGTCAAAAAACCCTGACCGAGGAACTGGAAACCTTGTCGGTAAAAGCGGATCATTGCCACGCGGAAATAACCGCCTGCCACGAAAAACTCGAGCATTACCGCGGCCAATTACAAAGCGAAGAAATCATCGGCTTACATTTGGCGCTGATAGAAAAGCAAAAGCTGATTGCCGACAAAGAACAGCTGATTGCCAAACAGGAAGCCGAACTCGGCCTGTTAAAACAGATGCTGCAAGACAAAATCCAGAGTACGCAATTTACCGATCTGCACGAGCTGACAGACGTATTGGAACTGCTGCAACATCAACCGGAACTGGAACGGCATTTGGCTGAACTGGATCAGGAGATCGACGCCAAACGCATAGAACTGGAAAAAAGCCGTCTCGAATTGGATGCTGAGAATATGCAGGTTGCAACTGAGTTGAATCCAGATCAGCTGAATGTTAGGCTAAAAAGCGTGGCCGAAAAACTGGCGATAGCCGAACTGGAAGTTCAGCGTCTGGAACGGCTGCTGAACGAGCAAAAACAGTTCCAGCAAAAAGCCGATACGGTTCAGACCCAATTACAGGATCAAGAGGAAATTACCCGCTTGTGCAAGGCCGAGGCCGATCAAATAGCCGAGGAAAGCGGCATGGCTTTCCGTCGCCGGGTGCAAAAACGAGTCGCCGATCAGCTATTGTCCCAAACCAACGCGGTACTGGAAAAAGTCAGCGGTCGCTATTATCTGCGGCAAACAGCCAGCGAGCAGGGCTTGGCCTTGGAAGTTGAGGACACTTATCAGGGCAATGTGCATAGATTGCCCAAGACCTTATCCGGCGGCGAGAGTTTTGTGGTGAGCTTGGCGTTGGCGCTGGGACTTTCGGAGCTAGCCAATAACGGCAAGTCCGTGGATTCGTTATTTCTTGATGAAGGCTTCGGCAATCTGGATGCGGACACGCTGTACACAGTCATCAGCACTCTGGAAGGCTTGCATACCCACGGCAAAACCGTCGGCGTCATTTCCCATGTCGAAGGCGTCCAAAAACGCTTTAAAGCCCAGTTGCAAGTGGTCAAACAACCCAACGGCATGGGCAAGTTGAAGCAGGTGTCATAAGGACGGTGGTTGGGTTGCATCTTTCGCTACCCAACCACACGGCTTTTATAGGGCTTACCGACTGAGTGCGGCAATAATGAGACTATCCGCCAAATTTGATCGAATCTATGATTTTTTGCAACGCCGGGCGACATTCTTCAAAGTGCTCGGTTTCCGCAGCGGCCATCATGTTGAGATAGTAGTTCTGACGGTCATAGGCTTGATAAATAATGCGTTGGTGGCCTCCGGCCTGACCTTTTTCGGTCAACTCCCAACCCCGTGTAAAACGCACTTTTTTACCGTTTTCCATGCCTGACTCATCGCGGCGCTTGGCGGAAAGATTTTTATCAATCTTGATGTCTTTCTTGGCGCTGTCTAAGGAGGCCTTAACCGAAGCTTCCGCAGGAAAATCAGCTTGCATCCGGGTCAAATTAAACTGAAAACTGCACGTTTTGCTCAGCGGCTCCTGCATGAATATCACCGTATCGGAATTTACATCGCCGCTTTGCTTCGACCAACCGGCCGGTATCACAAAAGAAAAGTTGCGGTCTTTGTTTTTGTAAGTTTCCGCTGCGGTAGAAGCCGCCGAACCGCCCGCCGCAGGCTGAGCTGACGCTGAAGACGGAGCTGGACTAACCGATTTATCAAGCAGATTCTGTCCTACATTTGCGGCGTTACATCCCAGCAATAGAGAGCAAGCTAAGGTTGTCGCACCGGCCGAAAATAATACTTTATTATTGTTCATTATTAGTTTCCTTAAAATATCGTTTTTTGAAAATTTTACAGCAAACAGAATTTAAACCTTTTTTGAAGCGCTGACCAGAAGATGTACTTAAAAATGCGGTTTTAACTTGGGAATATTTAGCTGGTTCCCAAGCTGGGGCTGAAGAACCCGTCATTCCGGCAGGGATGCCGGAATCTAGGCACAGGGACGTGGAGCTATAACTGGCATCAAGCCCAAGTCATACAACGACAGTATTAAAAAATCACCATCCATGGCACTGGATACCGGCATAACCCACAGGGATGTGGGGAATGCCTATATTGCATAACGCCATGGATGGCGTGTAGTAGAGCAATGCAGGAGCTATTGCCGAGGAGCAAATATCTGTCCCTGCCGGTATGACGCTGCTAACTGTAGCCGCTTACTAATCAGCCTTCCTCACCTATACCTAACCTCTACAGCCCCGCTCCCCAACAACGATCTCAAGCGCGCCACTAATTCATCGGCGGGATGAACGCGCCACTCGTCACCCAGCTGCAAATTGGCTTTGGCAACCTGCGAGGTGTAACTGATACCTACCGGACAGCCGCCGCCCTTGAAAGGCTCCAGAACGGCAGTCAGCTTCGCCATAAATTCAGGTTCATAGCCCGCCGCATTCCACACCAGCTGTATGCTTCTGGCATAAGCCTCCCTGGCCTGCTCCATGCTGTACAGTTTTTCTACCGTTAAGCGCAGCGTTCCCAAATAATCGTCTATGCCCAATGCGCCTTCTGCAATCAGCAGGCTGTCGCGGGTAAAAATGCCCCGGTATTTTTCGTAGACATCGCCGAAAGCCGCAATTTCCAGTCTGCCGGTTCTATCGTCAATGGTCGCAAAGCCCATGATTTTACCGTTCTTGGTCTGGCGTGTGCGCACTTCGACGACCAAACCGGCTACTTTGGCTTCCATCTTCCGGCTTTTGGATCGCTCCACATTAGCCAACAACGATTCTATAGTTCCGTGAGTAAACTGCCTTAATTCAGCCTCGTATTGATTGATCGGATGCCCGGTCAAAAACAAGCCCAACACCAGCTTTTCTGCCGCCAGCCGTTCATTTTCCGACCACGGCTCAACCACGGTGGCATAAGCATGTGCATCATCCGTAGTATCGACATTAACAGCCAAGCCGAACATGTCGCCCTGACCGGTTTGCGCGTTTTTGCCGTGCTGCTCGGCGACTTTTAATACCGTCGGCAGCTCTGCCAAATGCCCTGCGCGGTTGTCATCAAATTCGTCAAAAGCCCCCGCGCGTATCAGCGCTTCCAGCACCCGCCGGTTGAATTTGCGCAAATCGACCCGCTTGCATAAATCGTACAGGCCGGAAAACGGCCCGTGTTCGTCACGCTCAAGCAGCATTTCTTCAATAGCCGCTTCGCCCACGCCCTTCAGCGCGCCCAAGCCGTAGACTATATGACCGTCGTCGTTGACGGTGAACTTGTATTTGGAAACATTGATGGTAGGCGGGCAGACTTCCAGCTTCATCTGCTTGCATTCTTCAATCAAAATCACCACTTTATCGGTATTGTCCATATCGGCGGACATCACCGCGGCCATGAACTCAGGTTTGTAATGAGCCTTCAACCAAGCCGTTTGATAGGCAACCAGCGCGTAAGCGGCAGAATGCGATTTATTGAAACCGTAACCGGCGAATTTCTCCATCAAATCGAACACGTAAGTGGCGATTTTTTCATCAACCTGATTTTCTATCGCACCGGCGGTAAATTTATCCCGCTCTTTCGCCATTTCCTCCGGTTTTTTCTTACCCATCGCCCGGCGCAACATGTCCGCTCCGCCCAAGGTGTACAACGCCATTTCGCGGGCGAGTTGCATCACCTGTTCCTGATACAAAATAACGCCGTTGGTGGGTTTTAATATTGGCACCAGCAACGGATGCGCGTACTCCGCCTTGGCTCCGTGCTTGACGTTGATGTAATCGTCGACCATGCCCGATTCCAGCGGCCCCGGACGGAACAGCGCCACCAGCGCGATGATGTCGTCGAAACAATCGGGCTTGAGCTTTTTGATCAGCTCCTTCATGCCCCGCGATTCCAGCTGGAACACGGCGGTGGTCTGCGCGTTTTTCAGCAAGTCGTAGGAGGCTGCATCATCGCGGGGGATGGTCGTTATATCGACCGACGGCTTGCCTAGAAGCTCGTGTTTGGCGTTGATGTCCTGCAATGCCCAATCGATAATGGTCAGCGTACGCAGGCCCAGAAAGTCAAACTTGACCAGACCGACCGCTTCCACGTCATCCTTGTCGAACTGGGTGACCAGATTATTGCCGTCCTGGTCGCAATACAGCGGCGTAAAGTCGGTCAGCTTGGTCGGCGAAATCACCACGCCGCCCGCATGTTTTCCGGCGTTCCTGGCCGTGCCTTCCAGCGACAACGCCATGTCGACCAGGGTCTTGACCTCTTCCTCGGTATCGTAAAGCTGTTTGAGTTCCGGACTGTCGCTTAGCGCCTTAGTCAGCGTCATGCCGATTTCAAATGGCACCAGCTTGGCCAGTCTATCGACAAAACCGTAGCCGAAACCCAACACCCGGCCGACATCGCGGATTACCGCTTTCGCCGCCATCGAACCGTAGGTGATGATCTGCGCGACATGATCGCGACCGTAATGCCGGGCAACATAATCGATCACCTCATCCCGGCGATCCATGCAAAAATCCACGTCAAAGTCAGGCATCGAAACCCGCTCGGGATTCAAAAACCGCTCAAACAGCAGGTCGAATTCGATAGGATCGAGGTCGGTAATTTTAAGCGCGTAAGCCACCAACGAGCCCGCACCGGAACCCCGTCCCGGCCCGACCGGGATAAGATTGTTTTTCGCCCACTGGATAAAGTCGGCAACAATCATGAAGTAGCCGGGGAATCCCATCTGGGTAATCATTTTCAGCTCGAAATCCAGGCGGTCATAATAAACGCGCCGGTTTTCCTCGTCCGTACCCTGCCCTACCGCAGGATAATGCTGCAACCGTTCCTCCAGGCCCTTCATGGATTCCGCCGCCATAAACTCGCCCAGGTTCATGCCTTCCGGCACAGGAAAGTCGGGCAGGAAATTTTCGCCCAAGGTCAGTTTTAAATTGCAGCGCTTGGCAATTTCTACGGTGTTTTCCAGCGCCTCGGGTATGTCGGCGAACAGCGCCTGCATTTCCTCGGCGCTACGCAGATACTGCTGGTCGGTGTAATCCTTGGGGCGGCGCGTGTCGTCCAGCACCCGACCCTGATTAATGCAGACCCGCACTTCATGAGCGGCAAAATCCTGCTGATAAACAAAGCGTACATCATTGGTCGCCACCACCGGCAAACCGGTCGCCACCGCCAGCTCGACGGCGGCTGCGATATAGCGCTCCTCATCAGGCTTCCCTACCCTTTGCAATTCCAGATAAAAGCAGTGCTCGAACAAGCCGCCCCAAAACTCCGCCAACCGTTTGGCGACATCAACGTTTTCGGCTAACAGCGCCTTGCCTATATCCCCCTCCATCGCGCCGGACAACGCAATCAGGCCATTATGATTAGCTGCTATCCACTCCTGCCGAAGCATCGGCACACCTTGATGTTGACCTTCCTGATAGGCTTTTGAAATCAACTCGGTCAGCGTGATGTAACCTGCGTGATTGTTGACCAGCAAGGTCAGCCGATACGGCGTAGCCGGATCTTCGGGATTAAAAACCAGCACATCGGAACCGGCTATCGGCTTGATGCCCTGCCCTAATGCCGCTTTATAAAATTTGACCAGTGAAAACAGGTTAGCGTGCTCGCTAACCGCAACCGCAGGCATATTCAACTCAGCCAGACGCTTGACCAAAGGCTTGATTTTGACGATGCCGTCAACCAGGGAGAATTCGGTATGGAGTCTTAAATGGACAAAAGCTGGCTGCATGGGGATTATAAAGTTGATTCAGATTTACTATTATACTGGACGAGCTATTTTACCCCGTCCGCGAAAATTTCGTGTGCCCAACATAACGACAATCGCAAAACTGTTAACAATAGCCCTCTATACACCTCATCCGCTTGGTATTAATACTTATTGATTGAATGAGCTGATTCCTCTATCCTACAAACTACAGTACAAAACCTTAATGGGTTTTGCAGTGCGTGTCATTTAAACCAATTCGTCACAGAGGGAACAATCATGAAATTAACCTGGATACTCGTCGCTGATAGCACTCGTGCACGCATTTTTACTGCCGACACGCCTTCTTCTCCTTTAGAGGAAATCGAAGATTTTTCTCATGCCGAAGGTCGTTTGCATGACCGGGAAATAACCTCCGACCTGCCGGGAAGGATCAAAAGCGTCGGTGGAGGCGGACACGCTTTTGAACAACCCACCGATCCGAAAAAACACGAAGCCGACAATTTTTCCCATCACGTGGCTCAGTTTCTGGAAGACGCGCACAACACAAACCGCTTTGAACAACTGCTGATTGTTGCCCCCCCTACTTTTCTTGGCTTGCTGCGTAACCAATTACCGGAGCCGATTAAAAGACTGGTTTGCTTCGAACTCGATAAAGAAATCACCCGGCAGAGTGCCGCCGAAATTCGCCAGCATCTGCCCGAATATTTATCGAATCTTTGATCAAACCTTTCATTCCTGCATATTAATGCAGGAATGAAACTGCTATTCCCCGCCAATCCTGCGCCCAAAAGTTATTCACAAAATCTGTGGATAAACCTGTGCATTGATTGTTTTATTTATCGCTTAGCTGCGGTTTTTACTCATGTTTTGTTAGATTGTACAAAAACTCAACAAACCCATAAATATAAAAATATCAATAACTTACAATCTATTAGAGAACCATAAGCCGCTCATTTAAAGGCTGCGCTAAGTCACTGATTGTTGCTGTGCGCAAATGTTAAACCGCTCCAAGTACATGGCCTCAACAATTGTCGTTATCCGCCCGTTCCGGCAGGAAGCCGCCCGCCTGCATCGTCCACAAACGATAATAAACGCCTTGCTGCGCCAACAACTGCTCATGACCGCCATCTTCGACGATGCGCCCCTGGTCGAATACCAAAATCCGATCCAGATGCGCTATCGTGGACATGCGGTGGGCAATGGCAATCACGGTTTTGCGGCCCATGACACGATCCAGATTGTCCTGAATAGTTTTCTCGGTGACCGAATCCAAACTGGAGGTTGCTTCATCCAGAATCAGAATCGGCGCGTCTTTCAGCATCACTCGTGCAATCGCGATGCGCTGACGCTGGCCACCGGACAATTTCACCCCGCGCTCGCCGACCAACGAATCGTAGCCTTCGGGCATGACCTGGATAAACTCATCGGCATTCGCCAACCGCGCCGCAGTTTGGATGGCGGCATCATCCGCGGCCAAACGCCCATAACCGATATTTTCTTTCAGACTGCGATGAAACAGACTGGGGTCTTGCGGAATCAGGCTCACCTGTTCGTGCAATGAATCCTGCAAGACCTGCCCAATATCCATGCCGTCGATCAAAATCTGTCCGCTTTGCGGCTGATAATTGCGCAACATCAAGCTGACGAAAGTCGATTTGCCGGAACCGGAAAATCCGACCAGTCCAACCCGCTGCCCCGGTTCGATGACCACATTCAAACCGTCGAACACCGGCTGGTTAGGCTCGTAACCAAAACACACATTACGAAACTCGATCCGGCCCTGACTGATTTTTAGCGGCACTGCATCCGGCGCATCGACAATCTCATGCGGCTGAACGATGGTTTCGACGCCATTAGCGACATTGCCCACGTATTCGAAAAACTCCAGAAAGCGCCGGGTCAGATTGCGCGCATCGTTAATAATCAACAAGGCCAATCCAACGCTCATCGTGAAATCGCCGACGCCGATCAAACCGCCATCCCACAGGGTCAGCGCATAATACACCGTGCCGACTTTAAGCGTCGCCGCAGCGATAAACTGGAACCAGCGCACCCGTTCCATATACCAAAAAGTGCGCCGCCCGGCCTTGACTTCGGTTTCCAAAAAGCCGTCCAGATACTGCCGCTCAAAACGCAGACGCGCAAACAGCTTGGCATTCAGGATATTGGTCACCGCATCGACAATCTTGCCGTTGACCATGCTGCGCGTCGCGGCATAACCTTGCGCGTAAGGCTGGCAGCGCGTCGCTAAAAAATACGAAAGGCTCACATAGGCCAACACCCAACCCGCGACCATCAGGCCCAAGCCTTGATGCACGTTTAACAACAGCGCTACGGAAACCGCGAAAGTGACCAGGATAGGCCAGAAATCGCACAACACCGACCATGTCGTATGATTGACGCTGATCGCCGTTTCGCTGATGCGATGGGCCAAAGCGCCCGCAAAATGGCTGCTGAAATAACGCGGCGCATGGTATTGCAAATAGGCGTACAAGGCTTTGGTGGTACTCTGGCGCAAGCGCGGCCCGACAATAATCAGCACCGCGCCGCTGGCCCGGCTAAACAGGATTTCTGCCACATTCAAACCCGCCAGCAGCAGCAACGGCCCGCGCAAGCTTTCCAGCACCGTCGCACCGGATGGATGCGTCACCCCGTCCATGATGGCCTTGACCGCATAAGGCACCAAAATGCCGCCCGCCGCCTGCCCTGCCTCCAGAACCAGCATCAAAATAAGCCAGCCCCTAAAATCGGCCAAACAGTACAAAATAAACCTTACCGTGCCGGAAGGGATAGGCGGCGCGTCTGCGGCGCGTTGGAAAAAGGTGTTTCTGGGCATAGCTCAGGAAATAGCTGTGAAAGAGCCGGTATTATAATGGAAAGTACAGCTAGCCAAAGCTTATAAGGAATTGAAATGGGACGCTGTAACCATAGTTTTA
>JANYKK010000056.1 GCA_025361585.1 Methylobacter sp.
AATCCGGCAGTTTTTGCCTATTTTTACATTTTTACCAATATAGGCACCGGCATGTATTTCGCTGCCGTCGCCTAGGCTAGCGCTTTCACCAATGACCGCGTAAGGGCCGATATACAGTTCATTGCCTAACGTCACATTGGCCTCAAGCACTGCCTGTGGCGCAATCTGCGAACTATAAGTCCTGGCAGGGTGCAGTAATTCGACTGCTTTAATAAAGCTGAGTTCCGGGTCGGCACAGACTAACAGCGCCATGCCTTCGGGTACATTTTCAACGCTGAAGCCTTCCGCAATAAAACAGGCGGACGCTGTTGAATCCTTGATATGCTGGGAATAGCGGCTGTTGGTCAGTTGTGTGACTTGGCCCTGGTGTGCAGAGGTAATATCCGCCGCTGAATGGATGGTTGCTGATGGATCGCCACCCTCAATTCGCGCACCACAAAAATCGGCAAGTTCTTTTAATATAATCGGCATATTTGTCTCTGCTGTCATTCTTAAATATAGCGCCAAAACAATCGGCACGTTTTTGAAAATATAAGGTTAGTGTAACAAATTTAATAAACAACCATATCATGGACATTGGATGCTGGCCGGAACGATAAGGTTTTTAATGTAACCGATTTGATTTTATTTTTCTGTTTTTCAGCGCTCAAAATGTCAATTTTTATTGCGCTGCCAGCGTCCCGATTTGCCACCGTCTTTCTCCAGTAATTGGACTGACTGGATAACCATGCCCCTGTCTACGGCTTTGCACATATCGTAAATAGTCAGTAACGCAATCTGAGTGGCGTTTAGCGCTTCCATTTCTACGCCGGTTTGGCCGTTGGTCTTTACAGTGGTTTGGCAGCGTATCCGGTTGCTATCGATTTCCGGGTTCAGTTGGATTTCTACATGGGTTAGCGGCAGCGGATGGCAGAGAGGAATCAGCTCCGCCGTTTTTTTGCTGGCCATGATGCCGGCGATTCTTGCTATAGCCAACACATCGCCTTTTTTGTGTCCGCCGTCTATGATCAGCTTGAGTGTTTCCGGCTGCATTTCAATATAGCCTTCGGTGACGGCGGTACGCTGGGTGATCGCCTTTTCTCCGACGTCAACCATACGAGCTTCACCGGATTGATTAAAGTGGGTTAAGGCAGTCATTTTTCTGTAAAATTATCAATGTAAAGAGATAGGCGCAGTTTATTATAACAACTGGCGGTTAAGAAAAATCAAGCTGTCTCTTTTTATTCCGACTTTATTTTTTGTAATTGAGCGAGTGACTATGTCAATTAAGGTGCGTTATTTTGCCAGCTTGAAAGAAAGTATCGGGCGCTCAGAAGATATTTTGGGGCTTGCAGGTATGGCTACCGTCGGCGATGTATGGCGCTACGCTAACCCGAATAAAGCGCTGCCGGATAATACTTTGGCTGCGGTGAATATGGACTATGTCGAATTAAGTAGTCCGGTTAAGGACGGCGATGAGGTGGCTTTTTTTCCTCCGGTGACCGGAGGCTGACTATGGACATAAAAATTTGCTCGGAAGCTTTCGATCCCTGGCAGGAAATTCAGTCTCATCAGCATTCGGTAGCGGACATAGCCGGTAAGTTCGGCGCGACCAATATTTTTATCGGCACGATGCGCGATTTCAATGAAGGTGATGACGTTAAAGGCATGACGCTGGAGCACTATCCCGGCATGACCGAAAAGCAGTTGGGAAAAATCGTTGCCGAAGCGTTGCAACAATGGCCGGTTATCGATGCGCTGGTGGTGCATCGGGTAGGCGATATTCTGCCTAATGAACCGATAGTGCTGGTGGCAGTATGGACATCGCACCGTGGCGATGCGTTTGATGCGAGCCGATACATTATGGAGGCGCTAAAGTCGAGAGCGCCTTTCTGGAAAAAGGAGCTGTTAGAATCCGAGGTCGAGCGTTGGCTGGTAAAAAATACGGATGGTTATCTTTAAGAGCAAGTTGTCCACGAAAAGCACGAAAGACACGAAAGCCAAAAGTAGACGTCTCCAGGCGACACTAAAATATAGCGCCGTGTTAATTCTTATTGAGAATTTTCGTGCTTTTCGTGGACGACGCTTTTTCAAGCTTCATCGGTTACGGTTTATATTTTAGGAAATACCAAAATGCAGGGGCCATTAAGAAAAATGTACGCCCGGTTGGATGACGATACATCGAAGCCGGTTCAATACGAGTTGCCGGTAGGTGATCAGTTGGTCGCGTTAAACTCGTTACTCGGAAAACCGATCAAGTTGATCTATACCGGTAAGATTTTTTGCGTCCACTGCAAGCGGCTGACTAAAAAAAGCTTTAATCAGGGCTATTGCTATCCCTGCTTTACCTCGCTGGCGCAATGCGACATGTGCATCATGAAGCCTGAAACCTGCCATTATGCGGCCGGTACCTGCCGCGAGCCTTCTTGGGGCGAGGAATTCTGCTTTCAGCCACATGTGGTTTACCTGGCCAATTCCAGCGGCATTAAGGTCGGCATTACTCGGCAGACGCAAATCCCGACACGCTGGATCGATCAGGGCGCGGTGCAGGCGCTACCGATTTTTAAAGTTCAATCACGCTATATTTCCGGCTTGGTCGAAATCGCCATTGCCAAACATGTCAGCGACAAAACCAGTTGGCAGCAAATGCTTAAAAGCAAGGCCGATCCTGTCGATCTGGTTGCAAAGCGGGGCGAATTAGTCGCTGTTTGCAAAGCCGAGTTGGATGAAATTCTCCAGCGTTTTGGACAGCAGGCGCTTGAATTTTTGGTCGATGAGCCGGTTGTGGATATTTATTTTCCGGTGGACAGCTATCCGGTCAAGGTCAGGTCGTTTAATCTTGATAAAGACGCCGAAGTATCAGGGGTGTTGCACGGCATTAAAGGTCAGTATTTATTGCTGGATACCGGCGTGATTAATATCCGCAAGTTTGCCGGTTACGAGGTTGAGTTTTCGACAGCGGGATAAATGTCGCGCCTCTAGTCCGAGTAAGAATTAAAAAGGATAAGAGATGCAAGTGCAATCCCGCCAAAAACCTAGTAAAATGGCCAACATATGTCGCTTGAAAAAGGCGGCTGCCAGCAGCAGATTATCTGACGACTTTATAAAACAAACCGGGTGCTTGGGTTTTGAGTTTTTGAAAAAACAGTTAATCGGCTTAATTCGAAAGTTTATTTGAGGGTATTAGCGTGGAGCTAAACGGCGCACAAATTGTAATTCAGAGTCTCAAGGATGAAGGCGTAGAATATATTTTTGGCTATCCCGGCGGGGCGGTATTGCATTTATACGATGCCCTTTTTCAGCAAGATGATGTTAAACACATCCTGGTTCGGCACGAGCAGGGCGCGACCCATGCGGCGGACGGCTACGCCCGCGCGACCGGCAAGCCGGGCGTAGTGCTGGTCACTTCAGGCCCCGGTGCTACCAATGCGGTTACCGGTATTGCCACCGCTTATATGGATTCAATTCCGATGGTGGTTATTTCCGGTCAGGTTCCGTTACCGGTCATCGGCAGCGATGCGTTCCAGGAAGTCGACATGGTCGGCATTACCCGTCCCTGCGTGAAGCATAACTTCCTGGTCAAAGACGTGACCAAACTGGCCGAAACCATCAAGAAGGCCTTTTATGTGGCGACTACTGGCCGTCCTGGCCCTGTTGTTGTCGACGTGCCTAAAGACATCACCGATCCCCGGATAAAAGTGCCTTACAAGTACCCTAAAAAAGTCACTATCCGCTCTTATAATCCGGCGGTTACCGGCCACAAAGGGCAGATTAAAAAAGCCGTCGATTTATTGTTGACCGCGCAAAAGCCGATCATTTATGCAGGGGGCGGTGTGATCTTGGGCGAGGGCAGCAAGGAATTGATCGAATTCACTCGATTGCTGGACTTTCCGATCACCAACACCTTGATGGGTTTGGGCGCTTATCCTGCAACCGACAAGCAGTTCGTGGGCATGCTGGGCATGCACGGCACTTATGAAGCCAACATGGCGATGCATGACAGCGATGTGATTATTGCTATCGGCGCACGTTTTGACGACCGCGTCACCGGCAAGCTGGACGAGTTTTGCCCGCATGCGCAAATCATTCATATCGATGTGGATCCTGCATCCATTTCCAAGACCGTTAAGGTTGCGATTCCTATCGTCGGCGAAGTCAAACCGGTATTGGAACAGATGATGGAAATGATCAGGGAAAGCAAAAAGAAACCCTCCAAGAAAGCCTTGGAAAGTTGGTGGAAACAGATCGACCAATGGCGTGCTGTCAAATGTATGGAATACGACCGCAACAGCCGCTTGATCAAGCCGCAATACGTGATTGAGCAGTTGTACGAAGTCACCAAAGGAGAGGCGTATATCACCTCGGATGTCGGCCAGCATCAAATGTGGGCGGCCCAGTATTATCCGTTCGACAAGCCGCGGCATTGGATTAATTCCGGCGGTTTGGGCACGATGGGTTTTGGCTTGCCTGCGGCCATCGGCGTTAAACTGGCGTTTCCCGATTCCGAAGTCGCTTGCGTGACCGGCGACGGCAGCATCCAGATGTGCATTCAGGAATTATCGACCGCGCTGCAATACAATGCGCCGGTAAAAATCATCAACCTGAACAACAGTTATTTGGGCATGGTTCGCCAATGGCAGGAATTTACCTACGAAAGCCGTTACTCGCATTCGTACATGGATACCATCCCGGACTTCGTCAAATTGGCGGAGGCATATGGTCATGTCGGTATGCGTATCGATAAACCCGAGGATGTCAGGCCTGCGCTGGAAGAAGCGTTTGCGATGAAAGACCGCACGGTGTTCTTGGACATACTGACCGACCGGACTGAAAATGTTTACCCGATGATTGAAGCTGGCAAAGCCCATAACGAGATGACTTTAAGAGTCGCGGACGGCACATCGACCGACAGGGAGTTGGCGTAATGAGACATATTATTTCTATCCTGATTGAAAACGAATCCGGTGCGTTATCGCGGGTGGCAGGCTTGTTTTCCGCGCGCGGCTACAATATCGAGTCGTTGACAGTTGCGCCAACCGAAGATCCTAGTCTGTCGCGGATGACTCTGGTCACTCGGGGCAGCGATGACATCATCGAGCAGATCACCAAGCAGCTGAATAAGCTGATTGATGTGGTTAAATTGATAGATTTGGCGGACTCTGTTCATATCGAACGGGAACTGATGATGGTCAAGATCAGAACCACTGAGCATACGCGCGAAGAGATCAGAGGAATGGCTGATATATTTCGTGGCAAGATTATCGATGTGACGCCGACCACGTATGTCGTCGAGATGACCGGCCCCTCCAGTAAACTGGATGCGTTTATCGCCGCTATTGATGGCGACACCATTATTGAAGTCGTCCGCTCCGGGCCGACAGGTATTTCAAGAGGCGAAAAAGGGCTGCATTTGTAAGCTTTAGCCTTTCGCCTAATTAATTTCAAACACACCAAAAACAGGAAAAAATCATGCAAGTTTATTACGACAAAGATGCCGACCTTTCAATCATCAAAGGTAAAAAAGTAGC
>JANYKK010000058.1 GCA_025361585.1 Methylobacter sp.
GCCTGCGGCCCGCTGGGTACAAAGCGCTGCCAGGTTATATCCTGCTGCCCGTAATCCGTTTCGATGTATATCACCAGCGCATGTTGATTATAATCCCAGCTGGTTACGCCCAAACCTACGGTTTGCCTGACTCTGGATTGACCGCCGTCTGCGGCAACCAGCACTTTTGCCGACAAAATCCGGCCATCGCCCAACTCTACTTCAGGCGGCATTCCTGTGACATAGTTGATTTTATTGATGATGGCCGGGCACATCAGTTCGATATTGGCAAAATCCTGCAAGCGCTCCAATAGAGCCAGCTGGGTGACCCGGTTTTCGACGATATAGCCCAGTTCCGGGTAATTAATGTCATCACTGCAAAATTCGGTGTCGCCCGCCGTTTCCCAAACCCGCATCCTGCGAAACGGGCACAGCCGACGCTTGACCACGCCATCCCAGGCACCCACGGCTTCAAGTATATTTTTTGACGCGATACTGAGTGCGGAAACCCTTAAATCATGCGGTTGCTCTGGTGCGAAAGCTTCTGGCGGCGCACTTTCTATCACCGCCACTTTCAATGAACTCCCGCCCAGACTACAGGCAACAGCAGCGCCAACCATGCCCCCACCGACAATTACCACATCAAAATTTTCTTTCATAATTAACCAAATAAAACGCGAATTCACTTAAATAATGCATGTATATTGATTATTAAACCACGAAGGCACGACGGACACGAAGAAAAACCAAAGTAATCCCTTCAAGTTCTCAACACTTCTGCTGGATGAGGTTATAACTTTGTCCGGCGTTTAATAAATCGACCATAATTTAAAGCTGACTGGACTTTCTAAACTGTACTATCTACGACCGTTTACCGACCTGATCGACAAAAGACTGCGTGACAGATTTCCCTGTCATCCGTATAATTAACTGGTTTTGCCGTACCGCAGCCTTTGATGCAAGCATCAGGACGAGTACGGAGCAAGGGTTATCATAGCTAGAAAATAGCCGCCCTTTTTAAAATTTTTTAGAGGTGACAATGAGTCAAAGTACGCTACCGACCAGACAGGGTTTGTATGATCCGCGCAATGAACATGATGCTTGCGGCGTGGGTTTTATCGTTCATATAAAAGGTCAAAAAAGCCATGAAATCGTACGTCAGGGTTTGGAATTACTTACCAACCTGACCCACCGTGGCGCGGTCGGTGCTGATATTTATGCGGGCGACGGTGCTGGCATTTTGATTCAAATGCCGGATGCTTTTTTGCGCGAAGAATGCAGCAAATTAAACATCACCCTCCCTAAAGCTGGCGATTATGCCGCAGGCATGGTGTTTTTGCCGCGCGACGCATCTAATCGAGCCACTTGCGATAAATTGCTGACCGACATTATTGCCCGTGAGAAGCTGGTATTGCTTGGTTGGCGTGATGTGCCGGTCGATAATCGGTCTTTAGGCGAGACGGTCAAGCTGGTTGAGCCCTTCATTCGGCAAGTTTTTATTGCACGCGGCGAAGACTGTGCGAACCAAGATGCTTTCGAGCGCAAGCTGTTTGTTATCCGCAAGCAAGTTGAAAACGCTGTCCGTGATTTGAAACTGGATCACGGCCACTCTTTCTATATCCCTTCCCTTTCGTCACGCACCATCGTTTACAAAGGCATGCTGCTAGCGGATCAGGTCGGCGCGTTTTATGCGGACTTAAGCGATGAACGTATGGTCAGCGCGTTGGCGTTGGTGCATCAGCGTTTTTCCACCAACACCTTCCCGACTTGGGATCTGGCGCATCCGTTCCGTCTGATCGCCCATAACGGCGAAATCAACACCTTGCGCGGCAATGTCAATGGCATGGCGGCACGTCGCCACTCCATCGCGTCCAAAGTGCTGGGCGACGACATGCATAAATTGTGGCCGTTGATCGACGAAGCACAATCGGATTCTGCGTGTTTCGACAACGCGCTTGAATTATTGGTAGCGGGCGGTTATTCGCTCGCCCACGCGATGATGTTGCTGATTCCCGAAGCTTGGGCAGGTAACGTGTTAATGGACGAAAAACTGCGCGCGTTTTATGAATACAACGCCGCCCTGATGGAACCTTGGGACGGCCCTGCGGCAATCGCCTTTACCGATGGGCGTCAAATCGGCGCAACCCTGGATCGCAACGGCTTGCGTCCTGCGCGTTATCTGGTCACTGATGACGATTTCGTAATTATGGCCTCGGAAATGGGCGTATTGGAAGTCCCCCAGCACAAAATCATCAAAAAATGGCGTTTGCAACCGGGCAAAATGTTGCTAATCGACACCGAATTAGGCCGCATCATTGATGACGCGGAATTGAAAACCAATTTGGCCGCCTGCCACCCTTATTCCGAATGGCTGAGCAAAACACAAATTCTGCTCGCCGATCTGCCTGCGGAAATTTCCGCCATGGCACCGGATGCGCATACCCTTTTGGATAAGCAACAGGCTTTCGGTTACACCCGCGAAGACATTGAGTTTATCTTAAAACCGATAGCGCAAACCGGGCAGGAACCAATCAGCTCGATGGGTATTGACGCGGCATTGGCGGTGTTATCCCAACGTTCGCGCATGCTGTACGATTATTTCAAGCAAGGTTTTGCCCAAGTCACCAACCCGGCTATCGACCCGATTCGCGAGGAACTGGTCATGTCGCTGGTTTCGCTGATCGGCCCGCGCCCCAACTTATTGGGTCTGGACGAAGGCGGCACCCACATGCGCCTGGAAGTGGAACAACCTATTTTGTCCAATCAGGATTTGGAAAAAATTCGCCGCATCGAAACACGCACCGATGGCAAATTTAAGACCAAAACCCTGACGCTTTGCTATCCTTCCGATTTGGGCGCTAGCGGCATGGAAGCGGCGCTCGATAAAGTCTGTCTCGCCGCAAAACAGGCGGTTGAAGAGGGCAGCAATATCCTGGCGTTGTCCGACCGCAACATGGATAGCGCACATATCGCCATCCCTGCTTTGCTTGCGACATCTGCCGTGCATCACTATTTGACCCGCGAAGGTCTGCGCACCGAAGTGGGCTTGGTTGTCGAAACCGGCGAAGCACGCGAAGTCCATCATTTTGCGCTGTTGGCCGCCTATGGCGCGGAAGCAGTTAACCCTTATCTGGCCTTCGATACACTCTCCGTGCTCTGCAAGGACATCCCGGATCTTAGCGAATACGAAGCACACAAACGTTATATCAAGGCGATCTCCAAAGGCCTACTTAAAGTCATGTCGAAAATGGGTATTTCGACGTATCAGTCTTATTGCGGCGCGCAAATTTTTAATGCGCTTGGCTTGTCGGAACCTTTTCTGGATCGCTATTTCACCGGCACCAGCAGCACCGTCGAAGGCGCAGGTTTGGCCGAAATCAGCGAAGAAACCACCCGTCGTCACCGGATTGCGTTCGGCAATGCACCTCTATACCGAGATGCGCTGGATATTGGCGGTGAATACGCTTACCGTCAACGTGGCGAAGCGCATACCTGGACGCCTGCGACCATCAGCACCTTGCAACATGCAACACGCAGCAACAGCTACGAAAAATATGCCGAGTTTTCCCGCCTGATCGATGAGCAAGGCGAATCCCTGCTGACCTTGCGCGGCTTAATGTCGTTTAACGAAGACGCTACGCCCGTGCCGTTGGACGAAGTGGAATCTGCCGCAGAAATCGTCAAGCGTTTTGCGACCGGCGCAATGTCGTTCGGATCGATCTCCTACGAAGCGCACACCAATCTGGCCATTGCGATGAACCGCATCGGCGGCAAATCCAACACCGGCGAAGGCGGAGAGTTGCCTGAACGTTTCAAACCATTGCCCAACGGCGATTCGATGCGTTCGGCAATCAAGCAAGTCGCATCCGGTCGTTTTGGCGTGACCACCGAATATCTGGTCAATGCCGACGACATTCAAATAAAAATCAGCCAGGGCGCTAAACCCGGCGAAGGCGGACAGCTGCCCGGCCATAAAGTCGACGCGGTTATCGCCAGAGTACGTCATTCGACGCGCGGCGTAGGCTTGATTTCGCCTCCTCCGCATCATGATATTTATTCGATTGAAGATTTGGCGCAGCTGATCCATGACTTGAAAAACGTCAATCCCGAAGCGAGGATCAGCGTCAAGCTGGTCTCGGAAGTCGGTGTCGGCACCGTTGCGGCGGGCGTTTCCAAAGCCCACGCCGATCATGTCACTATTTCAGGCTTTGACGGCGGTACTGGCGCAAGCCCGATGACCTCGATCAAACACGCGGGCTTGCCGTGGGAAATCGGTCTTGCCGAAACTCATCAAACACTGGTATTAAACAAACTACGCGGACGCATCGCCGTCCAAGTTGATGGTGGACTACGCACCGGTCGCGACGTAATCATCGGCGCATTATTAGGCGCAGACGAATTCGGTTTTGCTACCGCGCCGTTAATCGTGTCGGGTTGTTTAATGATGCGCAAATGCCATCTGAACACCTGCCCAGTCGGCGTAGCGACGCAAGATCCCGAACTGCGCAAACGCTTTACCGGACAACCGGAGCATGTCGTCAATTATTTCTTCATGGTTGCGGAAGATGTTCGTCAGTGGATGGCGAAACTGGGTTTCCGCAAGTTCAACGACATGATCGGTCGCTCGGACAAGCTGGACATGCAGCGCTCGCTAAACCATTGGAAAACCCAAGGCTTGGATTTCAGCCGGGTGTTCTACAAACCCGAAGTTGACAAGGGTACTATCCTTTATCGTCACGAAAAACAGGATCACGGCTTGGATCAGGCTCTGGATCATACCTTGATTGCAGCGGCTCAGCCTGCGCTGCAAAACGGCCAAGCAGTGGTCATCAATACGCCTATCCGTAACATTAACCGCACTTTCGGCGCAATGCTATCCGGCGAAGTCGCCAAGCGTTACGGACACAGAGGCTTGCCTGAAGATACCATTGCGATTCATGTTAAGGGTACAGCGGGGCAAAGTTTCGGCGCGTTTTTGGCGCAAGGCATCAGCATTGAGCTTGAAGGTGAAGGCAACGATTATGTCGGCAAAGGCATGAGCGGTGGGCGTATCGCCATTTATCAGCCTAAAGATTGCCCTATTACGCCTGCGGAAAATATTATCGTCGGCAACACCGTGTTATATGGCGCGATCAGCGGCGAATGTTATTTCAGCGGTGTTGCGGGTGAGCGCTTTGCAGTGCGCAATTCGGGCGCACACGCAGTCGTTGAAGGTGTGGGCGATCACGGCTGCGAATACATGACCGGCGGCGTTGTGGTCGTACTTGGACAAACCGGCCGCAATTTTGCGGCGGGCATGTCGGGCGGTGTGGCTTATGTGCTGGATGAAGCAGGCGATTTCGAAAAGCGTTGCAATATGGCGATGGTCGAACTCGAACCTATCCCGGAAGAAGACGACACGCTGGAAGCCATTGCCCACCAGGGCGGCGACCTGGAAACACATGGCCGCGTTCACATCATGTCCGATATGAACCGTCATGATGCACAACGCTTGAAGCATTTGATCGAAAAACACAAACGTTATACCAACAGCGCCAGGGCGCAGCATATTTTGGATAACTGGCAGGATTATTTGCCGCGTTTTGTTAAAGTCATGCCGGTCGATTACCGCGAAGCACTGAAACAAATCCAAGCAGAACAAGCTACCGCGTCCTGCTAACGCCCCTCGCCTACGTCCTGTAGGCGAAGCATCCGCGACCGCATAAACGTTGTGACACTATTTAAGTAGAAGGTATTAAAGATGGGTAAACCAACCGGGTTTATGGAACTACCACGCACTGAGCGGCACACTACATCGCCGAGTGATCGTATCCAGCATTACCGCGAATTTACACTAGCCCCCAGCGACTCCGAAATGGCTGAGCAGGGTTCGCGATGCATGGATTGCGGCATCCCTTTTTGCCATAACGGCTGTCCGGTCAACAACATCATCCCTGATTGGAATGATGGCGTTTATCGAGGCGATTGGCAACAAGCGCTGGACATTTTGCACAGCACCAACAACTTTCCCGAATTTACCGGACGCATCTGCCCTGCACCCTGCGAAGCGGCTTGCACACTCAATTTGCAAGACCAACCCGTAACCATCAAGTCGATAGAATGCGCGATTATCGACAAAGGCTGGGCTATGGGCTGGGTCAAGCCTCAAATTGCGGAACTTCGCACCGGCAAACGCGTCGCAGTAATCGGCTCAGGGCCGTCTGGATTGGCCTGCGCCCAGCAGCTGGCACGCGCCGGGCATGAAGTCGTGGTCTATGAAAAGAACGACCGTATCGGCGGCTTATTGCGTTACGGCATCCCCGATTTCAAAATGGAAAAATCGCACATCGACCGGCGCATTGCGCAAATGCAGGCCGAAGGCGTCAGCTTCAGGCCCAACAGCCATATCGGCACCGATATTTCCGCACAAAAAATACTCGCCGAATTCGATGCGGTGGTTTTAGCGGTAGGCTCTGAAAAGCCGCGCGACTTGGAGGTTGCAGGGCGCAACGAACTTCAAGGCGTTTATTATGCGATGGATTTTTTGCGTCAGCAAAACAAGCGCAACGCTGGCGACACCATCGCCGATGACATTGCCATTACCGCGACCGACAAGCATGTCGTGGTCATCGGCGGCGGCGACACCGGCTCCGATTGCATCGGCACCTCGATACGCCAAGGCGCAGCCTCCGTGGTGCAGCTTGAAATTCTGCCGCAACCGCCTGAAAAAGAAAACAAACTGATGACTTGGCCGCTGTGGCCCAACAAGCTGCGCACCACCTCTTCGCATGATGAAGGCATCAAAAAACGTTATTTTAGCGTCAACACCCAAAGCGTTACCGGCAAAGACGGCAAAATAACCCACCTGAATGCGGTCGAAGTCGAGTGGAAGCAGGAAGGCGGACAGTGGAAAATGAGTGAAATAGCGGGCAGCGCGTTCACGCTGGAAGCGGACATCGTGTTTTTAGCGATGGGCTTTGTTCACCCCGTACACGAAGGCTTGTTAAAGGAACTGGGTGTTGAATTGGAACGCAACAACATCAAAGCCAATGATAAACAATATCGCACCTCTGTCGATAAAGTGTTTGCCGCAGGCGATGGAAGACGCGGTCAATCGCTGGTAGTCTGGGCGATACGCGAAGGCAGGCAAGCTGCCAGAGCGGTGGACGAGTTCTTGATGGGATCATCGGAACTGCCGAGGTAATGACTTAGCGCTTTAGCAACGACAACCGTGGCTAAAGCGCTTTAGATTTTGTTTTCCCACACCGTTTACACTGATAGACGGTGATCAGTTTCCCCTGTTTCACATCAAATTGCTTTTCATTTAAAACTTCCCACTTATGAAAACCACTACGGCATAGCGTATTGCCTTTATGCCGTTCTGATGTTTTGGGCCGTTTAAATTGAACTACATCGCCCATAATTTTCCTCCAGGCCAAATATCCGCCCAAAGCCAGCTTTGGACTCCAAAAATACATATACCGAAATCAAGGCTGCTTTGTGCCCTTTTTGCCGTACAGGTACTCACCATGTCCGTATATTTTGTTCTTTGCAAGAGAGTCGGCCAGCAATAACTTCACGGTAAATCATTTATCTGCAAGGATCGCCAAGATAAACTCTCAATTTTATGCAAAGCAACGTCATTAGTTAACAAAGTTGCTCCAGCTTCAATAGCACTTGCAACAATAATGGCATCGGGAAGTTTTATACGGTAAGTTCGACGTAAGCTGATAGTTTTTTGCTTGATGGCTTTAGTTAAGTTTACCAACGTAATGTTGCTTAAATAGCTATTAATAATTTCTATGTCTTCAGCGCTCAACGCGGGAAAAGATAGCAGCTCGATTTCTGAGATATCCGTGTATCCGTAGCGTCCGCTAGGTAGTTTTTCCGCTAAATGATTATTAAGCAAATAAATCAATATATTGGTATCGAACAGGTAATCAACGGCCATCATTACTTCCGTCGCGCTCCCATTCATCGCGCTGTTGCTGTTGCCATGCGACAGGATCTTCAATTGCGTTAAACGCAGTAACTTTTCCCGCCATCTGCATTAATCGCGGCGCATCGTCTATAGATGCAGGTTTGTCATCACTGGTCGCCTCATCAATCACCAAAACGACACGATGCTTGCCAGGAGAAATATCGTGCGGTAAGGCAATCGTAATAAGATGATCCTGATTCACATTTACCACTGTTTCGATGCTTTGCATTGGCTTACTCCGAATAATATTGATACTATTCTTGCATTAAATTTGTCGTTATTAAAATCTACAAATATCTTAGTCTTTACAGCCCCTCTGAGATACCTCATAAACTGCCAGCCAGAACTGCAAAAAACAACTTAGGGTACAACCGTCAACTCACTAAAAAAAGCGGCCCCAGCATCGCTCAACACATAATGTCCACGGCTGTTTTTAAAAATAATGCCTCGGGCAATTAAATGACTATTGATTTCGTCTTCAATGCTACGCGACACACATAGTTTACAAGTATGCAGAATATCGCTGTAACGCTCTTCCAACATAGCCACAGAAAGATCTTCCAACCCGATTCCGGCGCGATGATCGGTGAGCACATCAAACAGGTAGCCTTTCTCTGTAACGATGCGTCCGATCATAATTAGCAACGCTTGAATCTTAATAGTCGCCTCATTCGCATCGCCGCCGCTAATGTCACGGATAAAAAAAAAGCTGTCGTTTTTATGTATCAAATCAAAATTAATACGCTGATACAGCTGCCGATATTCATCGAAATTGATAAAAACCTCGTTATACAGCGGATTCTCTTCCAACTCGTTTGTTTTAACGACATAACTGTGTTTGTTAATGGTTTTGCCCTTAACCAGATCGTTGTAAATTGCTTGGCTGAGTTCGTTACTAATCATAAGATAAACTCGCGTTTGTTGTATTCCAGCACTAGATTTTGATAGCAGATACTCTGCTGAGGCCTGTTAAAGCTCACATGCACCTTGAATTTTTTGCCATACCGTTGTTTAAAACTACTTACGCCGTACAGCAAATAGTTCAGTTGGTAATCCTGCTTTAACTCTTCCACCAGCAGGTTGTGTACAACCACATATAGATCATCGACTGGCGGTTTAATATCAAACTGTTTGACCAGCTGTTCGATTCGCCGCTTAATGTCCTTATGCCGCTCATTCTGCTGCTTATCATTAAACGTCTTGATCTGGGCCGAGCTATCGCTACGTTTTCGCGCATTCTGACTTATCAGGTATTCATTGAAGTAAATCAAATGGTTTCTATCATGCCATTCGATACGGGCTTCCTGCCCGGCTGAATGCGTTTTAAGACCATAAAAATAGAGTGTTTCCGAATCCAGCGACCTGAAGATGTATTTCTCTTTCAGGCTTTCGGTAAAAGTACTGTGCGCCAAAGTCTGTAAGTTTAAATAAGCTTTTTCAATCGCGTCATAGGTCAGCCTGTGCCGTCGCTCCTGATGCAAATAACGTTGCAGAGCCTGCTTAACCTTTTCCACCGCTTTGTAATGGCTGAGTATCGACAGTTTATATTGGTCAATGTAATAGCTGTCGTCTTCATAACCGCGAATATCATACAACCGACTAATATCGTCAATCACGGCCAGCGGCGCTTTGGTTTTGCTGTATTCTCTGATGTTAAGAAACTCCAGAGTGGGAATAATCTCCCGGTCATAAATATTTTTCACCTGAGCTAGAATTTCTCGGTGCTGACGGGATTCATTCAATGACAATAGCGCTTGGTCATGATCCAAGCGCAGGGACAATCGGTCGGCTTCAAACTGCAAATGATCGGTATTACTTTGAATCTGACTGTTAATCCTGCGCAATAAATCAAAAAGCTGATCATGCTGTTCAAGGAAGTCGAGGTTATCGTCGGCAAAGCTTAACGATTCAAGTCGTTGATGTGCGCCTTCCAGCTGTACACGGATATTTTCCAAGTCCGCACTACTCAATCCGCGTACCCGTTCTTTATCAAACAAACGAAAAATATCCAGCACGGCTGGTTGAAAGGCGATTGTTCCGCGAGATTTATTGGCTTCGAAAATAATTCCGGTTTTAATCAGGTTACCCAGATCAAAAGCATTGTTAAGCCGATCCCGATCCGCCTCCTTTTTATTCCCTATATTTTCCAGCTTGACACGGATGCTATTGTAAAATACCTCGGTGGGTAAATCTTTGCGCTGATTCTGATCCATGTAATCGATCAGTTGAAACATCATATCCTTATGTTCGATCAGCAAAATCAGGGTGCGATCTAAAGCGACATTCATAAGGCTTGCGGATCCCTCACTTCATAAAGCCGCTCCGAAAAATGATGGAACACCACATCCCGTTCTCCGCTAGCGTCGTAAATCGTATTGGCATGAAAATCATCAAGAGTAATATAGTGATCGACAACGGCGACCACTTCAGCCGTTTGCGTTGGCGAAGCGCAGAACAAAGCAAAACCATGTTTGTTTGCAGCATCTATCGCGGTACGCTGGTTATATTCATCGAGATTGCTAAATTCATCAAAAATCACCGGCAAGGTCAGTTCGCTGTCCTGCGCCAATAAATCGCTCAGCAAAATAGTCAGCAGAGTACAATTAATCAGCGCATTGGTACCGTTACTCTGGTCTTTTTGTTCGCGCTTGTCCTGATGCTCTTTTTTATAACTGTATTTGACGTTGGTGATGATTTTGCTCATTTCCAGAATGCGGTTGCCACGGCCACCAATGAAAAAATCCGCACAGAACTGGTTCAGACGCTGATATAAACCATCATCGTGAATGTCGGTTGTATTCAGATTGGTGCGATCCAACTCATTAACCAGTTCGTTAAAACGATGATCCAACTCAATTTCCACTCTGATTTCCTTCAGATTGGAAATGCTGTAAAGTTCAAATTGTTTATTGACTTTGTTGATGAAGCTGCGGATATGACTGCGATTACCGGTTAGCTCACTAATCTTTGTGCCGGTCATTTTGTTATGCTCAATGATACGGCTTTGCAAAGTTTCCTGTTGATCGGACAACGCGACAAAAGTGTTGTTCAACGCATCCAGAATGGCGTTTTGCTGTTCGTTGCTGTAGCTGCTATAGGCTATTTCGACAGGCACAGAAAAATGACCACATTGGACAAATTCATTGATTTTTTTATCCAGATTTTCTTTCAGATGCTTGTTTTTTGCTTGTTCGCTTTCAAGCTCAACCAGATTATTTGCCGAGACACTACTGACTACTTTGGATTCGTATGTAGCCGGTTCATCAGACTCCATGTTTTTCAGCCGTTGTAACAGGGAGGCCGCTTCATGCGCCTGTTTATTCAATGACTCCAGGTTTTCTTTAGCCGCTGTGTAATCGTTAAGATTTTGTTTTAGTAAATCCTAAGTTTCTTCCCGTTGCTTTTCCAGCTGTTTCTGTGCATCTTTAGTCTCTTCTATTTCGATGGTTTTAGACTGCCACTGCTGTTGCGTATCCTCAAATGCGTTGACCATTTTCAGATCATCTTTAACGGCCAGCCAATTATTTTCCGCTTCCTGTAATTGCGCCTGCTGATAGTCACCCGACACACTGGACATTTTTTTCAAATCAAGAATCTCTCGATCCAATTTTTGGATTTCAGTTTCCAGGCTATTCAGCCCCTGTTGCAACTCTTCCTTAATTTGCTGCGGTGATTTTAAAGACTCCGCAATAAAGCTTTCACCCAGAAAATCCATGCGGGCTTCATTAATCCTAAATAACTGACCGAATTGACCGATAATCTTTGCTTGCTCCGCATCGGGTTTAACTATTATTCCCAAGAAATGTGCATTCAAATTACTCAATACTGTGGCGCTGTGTTCGTCAATTTGATTGATCAGCAATGTGTCGTTTTTCTCGACCATCTGTTTTTTCTTGTTCCGATCAATAATTTTGCTTTTTTGCAACATAACTTTGGAAGTCAGAGTGTCAATCGCCTTTTGGTTATCTTTTAGGCAATTGATTTTTTCATCCAATTCACCCAGACACAATTGCAAAACATTACGGATGTCGGCAATTTCAGTATCCGGGTATTGACTTTGAATCTTTTGAAAACGCGTAATTTTTTGCTTGAGTTCATCAATGATCTTATTCAAAGCCTTTAACTGCCCTGTATACTCGCCATAGCTTTGCCGCTGTTCGTTTTCTATGCTTTTAAGTTTGTGCTGTTCGCTTAATAGCTTTTTTACTTTGGGCTCAAGCTTCACTGTCTGCTGTTGTAATTCAGCTATCATCTTATCCAGACAATTCTTATAAGCCATAAAAGTACCGGCAAAGCGTGACTGATGATCTTGCAGGCTCTGAGACATCTCGTTCAGCAATTTAAAATCATCACGATAATTCGCTATGGCTTTCAACTTATCCTGACTCTGACGCAACTCGTTGTATTCATCCAGAATCACTTGCAAATCCTGATGCAATTTATCCTGCGTATTGATCTTACCACTTTCAATAATAGTGGCGAAGGTTTCAGTCAGGCCTTTAGTGTCGGTTTTAGCAATTTCAAAAGTAAAATTCATCAGCTGGCGAAAAGCGCTCAGCTCACGTTCTATGCCGCCTTCTTTTAACGGCACTAAACAATAACGGCCTTTTGCTGGCTGCATCGGGTTATGGCTGAACAGTTTTTCCTTGATGTCTTTTTTGGTTGTCAGCAACACCGCACCCGCTGATTTATACTGCTGATACAACGCATGTATTTTTGGAATACCCAAATCAGACACCGGACTACCCAAGCCGTTATTAACTTCCGTATTATGAATATCCCAAAACTGCGCACGAATATTATCGTAAGCACAGGGCAATGCCAGTCGCTGATAACCAAAACTGCTATTAGATTTGAACAGAATAAGACAAAAAGCACCGTGGATATTTTCCGCCTCCAGAATTAAAAAACTGCTGTCGGCTGGGAAATAATAGCTATAACTGTCTTCGGTGGAATACAACTCACCCTTGGAGGATTTAAAAGAAAACTTTACTTTGCAGTCATTAAAACTAATTTCCGGAAACAGATGCAGTTTCAGCGCATTTAAAAGTGAGGTCTTACCCAAGTTGTTGCGTCCGAACAAAGCGCAATGCCGGTCAATCGGCAATTCGGTATAGCAATAGCTGATTGAGTTGATCGCAATCAGCTTTTTCACCGAATAGGCGATTTTTTTATCCAGTAATTCCAAATTTTCCATAATTAATCCGGTAAATACATTTCTTGTTCCAGCATCTTTTTGTGATGGATCATCAATTCAATAGCTGATCTTAAACGTGGGTAATTTTCACAAAATTTGCGTAAGGCTGGTAAATGTTCGTTTTGTAAATCAATATTTGAGTTTTTTAGCTGTTCATCGGCACAGGGCGGCAGTAAAAAACTGATTCTGGGATGAGACGTTAATTCATATATATTAGCAAAAGTTGCAAGTCCGCCAATATCCAAGTCGAGCAAACAATCAATGTGCTGATAGTGATTGAAAAATGCTTTATTCAGGCGATTGCTGATCGCATTACCGGAGCCCCATGCAATATCAAGAGCTTCATCATTAAAGTCAGGAAACTGCCGTTTTAAAAAAGCCACAGTTTCATTTTTTTGTACAAAGTTCTCTTGATTTTCGATAATCAGTAAACGCTGCCCCAACGTGACCGGAACTTTTATCCCGCAGGTATCATTCAGAACGACTACAGGGTGAGTTTGTTGATTTGACCAGAGAATAATCATCGCCTGACTAACCGGATGCTTATGACTATCGCCAGCCAGTGCCGCCGACACTCTACTGGTTACCGCATATTCAGGAAAGTCAGTCTGGAGCAGGGCAAAACGTTCCGCATCAATAATACTGACCAGATAACTCGACTTTGAAATTTTCTGTGTCGAAAAAATCTCAAAAATAGTTTGGCTATCATAGCCTTTCGAATATAACTTTTTACAAAAGCAATCAAAGTTGATTGGCTTTCCAGATTTAATGTTGTTGAGATACTTAAAAATCTGCATATGCCAAAATAAAAAATATACCCTAGAATCTGACTTCACGCGGCACAGGATTTACAAATTCCATCCCAAAATTTTGATGCGGCTTATCTTTAGACCTATGCGAGAAACCTGAAATCGGGATAACATGCCTCGTCCGGCTTTAATAAACTCCGAAACTTTAGATACAAAACTTCGTATATCTGTGGTGTTACATCAACCACATCACTTTTTAGCAATAGCATTCCACGCCGCGAGCCAGGCTTGCGCTTGATAAAAATCGGCTTTTTTGTCAAAAAAACCGGTCAGCGTCAGTCTCAGGGTGTTGTCAATAATGCCGAAGAATTCGGCGTATCCCAGTTGCGGACTGATATTGCGTATTTCACCTGCCTTGATACCGGCTTCAATAATATTGATGATTTTTTTGAAGGGTGCGGATTCATGCAACGGTTTTGCTTCCGGCAAAAACTCTTTGACGTTCAAAATCAACAAAAACCGCAGCACATCGGGTGCCTCATCGGTCAACTTGAACAACAAATCGACGATGCCTCGTAACTGCTCGGATGGTTTTTCGTTAGTACGCTTTATATCGTCGATAGAGACGCTTAAGCTGTCGAAAATATCGGCATGCAGCTGCGTTGCAATCCTTTGTTTGGTTTTGAAGTGCTGATAGATTGTGCCGGTAGTTTTTAATCCTACCGCCTCTTTAATGTCGATTAACGATGTATTGAAATAACCTTTTGCTGCAAACAGTTTCAAGGCCGCCACTAATATCTCATCCTGCACTTCAGATTGTGTCTGAATATCTTCTATTTCCTGATCCATGTTCTTCTTTCACAGCTGATTCAATGCGCTGTATTGTGTGTTAGTGAAAATCCAATCGATTTATTACAAATCGATTGTATAGATGTTTATTTTGCAGTCAGCACTGCCAATGCTGCCCTCAAGTAATTAATCATCGACCATAAGGTCAATGTCGCCGCGATATACAGCAAGCCGTAGCCGCAATAATTTATCGGTATGCCCAGCAAATCATCACGATACAGCAACATGCCGATCGCCAGCATTTGCG
>JANYKK010000141.1 GCA_025361585.1 Methylobacter sp.
TCCTTCGTGTCTTCGTGGTGAATAAAAGCATTTTACTGTCTACTTACCGGCACTTAGCTGGCTTGGTTTATACCAAGCTTGTGCATTTTATCAAACGCATAAGCTTCCAAGGCATCAATAATCGCTACATTTATATTATCAGCGCTACGCAATTCCTCCAATCGCCTGAAATAATCATCAAGCAAAATACCGCCGCCCGCCTGACGCCCGGTTAGCCGGTCAACACAAAATGCATTCCACCTGAGTTGCTCATCTGTAGTCAGGGTTTGGGGATAATTTCTGGCACGGTATCTAAACAGCATTTCCGGCAAACGACTGTCGGTAAACTTGAATGTGGACTTGACCAATTGTTCAGGCGGCATAGCCCTGATTTTAATCATTTGTTTTTTATCGTTGTCGGAAAAAAAACCGCCGCTGTATATTTCCAAGTCAGGATCGGAGTCTTGTTCGGCGTAACTCTGACCGCTAAACACCGCCGCCAGTTTTTCAGCCAATCCGACAGCGGCTTTAATCTTGTCGATATTGGCATAGCATAGTGCCAGGTCGATTTGGAGCCGCTCTGCATCATTCGGCCTGATGACCGACACCGGCGCCAACACCGGACATTTATTGATATGCACGGTTTTTAGTGGAATTCTCGCCACGCCCTCCGGCAGGTCGGCCGTTGCGGTAAAAATTCTTTGCTGAATATCTTCCGCCGATAAACTTAGCATCGGTTCAGGATCGACGGACAAGTCATAGACGATGATGCCGTTATTATTGGTAGGATGTTTGCAAACCGGCAGCACAATGGCTAAACAGTTTTTAACGGCGGGATATTTGCCGGAAATATGCACCACCGGCTTAAAACTGCCAAACTGAAGCAAATTAAGCGCCTCGGCCTTAACCCGATGTTGCAGCAAAAACTCGTAGAGTTTGGGCTGAGCCTGCTTGACCAGCTTGGCGATTGCCACTGTGGCATAAACATCTGACAACGCATCATGGGCTGCTTCATGGGCTATGTTATTGACTTGGGTGAGCTGATCCAGCCTGAAACTGGGGCCGCCTTCCCCGTTAACCGGCCAGACGATACCTTCCGGGCGCAAAGCCTTGGCCGCCCTGAGCACATCAATTAAATCCCATCGGGAATTGCCGTTTTGCCATTCCCTTGCGTAGGGATCGTAAAAATTGCGATACAGGCAATTACGGGTGACTTCGTCGTCAAAACGAAGGCTGTTGTAACCGAGCGTACAGGTATTGGGCTGGGCTAATTGGTCATGAATCAGACGAATAAATTCAGCTTCGCAAACGCCTTTTTGTTCGGCAAGCTGCGGGGTGATGCCGGTAATCAAGCAGGCATCGGGATGAGGCAGGCAATCTGCCGCCGGTTTGCAGTAAACGGCTAGCGGATCGTCTACGATATTGAAGTCAAAATCAGTACGAATCCCGGCAAACTGAGCGGGCCAGTCTCTTCGAGGATCAGTACCGAAAGTTTCGTAATCGTGCCAATAGAAGCTTTGCGCGCCGCTCATTAATTTTGCCCGACAAGTATGATAAAAATGCCGCAGCAGCGGTTATAAACAAACAGAAATTTTAATTATTTGAAGCCAGGGCCCTTAAGACATCTGTACGACTGACTATCCCGACCAAATGATTATCCTGAAAAACCGGAAAACTCCTGACCGAGGACTGCTGGAACTTCTCCGCCAAATCTACAATACTGGAATCTACATCGACACTGATGATTTCGGTGGACATATAGTCACCCACCTTGCCGCTCATGCTTTGGTTGTAAACAGTTTCCAAAACAATGTTCATCACGTCCTTTTCAGAAAACATACCCAGCAAGTGCCCCTGCTGATCGACAACCGGAGCGCTGGTGATTTTATGATCCAATAATTTATTTACGGCGTCGATTACATCGGTATCCTTAGCAAGCGTAACCAATCTTTTCGACATATAACCTTCAACAGTAATTTTCGCCAGCATGGTGATCTCCTGATTGTTGTTATTGCAAAATAACCTACGATCCTTGACTCAAACGAGCTTCCGCTTCGAGCTTCTTTCTTTTATCACATTTTTCCACGCAAACACAATCCGCATTGTTCGCAGCCCCGCCACAGGATCCTTTAATAGCGCGCCTGCCGAAAATAACGCCTATCGCCATAATGGCAATAACAACAGCCATAAACAAAAAAGTCACTAGAAAATAAGCCATGACATCACCTCGTAAAATAGTTAAAGGCCGACAATAAAAAAACGAGGAGCGGGCCTAAGCCGCACTCCTCGTTTTGTTTGATGCTTTTGATTCTCCAAAAAAGAGAACCTCAAGATAACTTATCCGCCGAAATCGTCCAGCAGGATATTTTCAGGCTCTACGCCGTTATCCAACAGCATCTTGATTACCGCCGAGTTCATCATCGGCGGCCCGCACATGTAAAACTCGCAATCTTCAGGAGCTGGATGGTTCTTAATGTATTCTTCAAAAAGCACATTATGAATAAAGCCGGTATAGCCCGTCCATTTATCTTCCGGCAATGGATCAGACAATGCAACATGCCATTCAAAATTTTCATTTTCTTTAGCCAGCATATCGAAATCTTCTACATAGAACATTTCGCGTTTGCTACGCGCACCGTACCAAAAACTCATTTTACGCTTGGATTTGAGCCTGCGTAATTGATCGAAGATATGCGAACGCATCGGCGCCATACCCGCACCGCCGCCGATGAAGACCATTTCATTTTGCGTGTCTTTGGCGAAAAACTCGCCATAAGGCCCGGAAACAATACATTTATCGCCTGGTTTCAAGTTAAAGATAAAAGAAGACATGATGCCTGGAGGCACGCTATCCGGCGCACCGGGAGGCGGCGTCGCAATACGCACGTTCAGCATAATTTCTTTTTCTTCAGGGTAACTCGCCATCGAATAAGCGCGTAACGTCGGTTCTTTCACGTCGGACACATAACGCCACAAATTAAACTTATCCCAATCATCGCGGAATTTCTTCTCGACGTTGAAATCGCTGTATTTGGCGACATAAGGAGGGCATTCAATCTGAATATAACCGCCCGCACGATACTTGATTTGCTCACCTTTCGGCAATTCCAGCACCAGTTCCTTAATAAACGTGGCGACATTTTTGTTCGATTTAACCTTACATTCCCATTTTTTAACGCCGAAAACACTGTCTTCGACTTCAATGTCCATGTTGTGTTTAACCGAAACCTGACAAGCAAGACGCTCGCCGTGAGCCGCTTCCCGCTTGCTGATATGGCTTAATTCGGTGGCTAAAATTTCGCCGCCGCCTGAATGCACTTTAACCTTGCATTGTCCGCAAGTACCGCCGCCGCCGCAAGCTGATGAGACGAACAGACCGTTATCAGCCAACGCAGTTAATAATTTCGATCCCACCGGCACATGAATTTTCTTTTCCTCATTGATCAGAATCTCCACATCCCCTTCAGCGACCAATTTGCTTTTCGCACCGATAATCACAAAAACCAGCGCAATCACAAAAGCCGTGAAAATAATAATCCCTAATAGAATTTCAAGCATGTCGCACCCTTAAAGTTGGATTCCAGAGAAAGCCATGAAGCCAAGCGACATCAGACCCGCAGTTATGAAGGTAATACCCAGTCCTTGCAAACCAGCAGGTATATCACTGTATTTGAGTTTTTCGCGCACACCGGCCATCACGGTAATCGCCAGCGCCCAACCGAAGCCGCTGCCCACGCCGTACACAACGCTTTCGGGCAGGTTGTAGTCGCGCTCGATCATGAACAAACTGCCGGCTAAAATCGCGCAGTTCACCGTGATTAAAGGCAGGAATATGCCTAGCGCATGATACAAAGCAGGAAAAAATTTATCTAAAATCATTTCCAGAATTTGCACCAACGCCGCAATCACGCCGATACAACTTAACAGCGCCAAAAAGCTTAAATCGACGCCTTTAATGCCCATCCAGGACAGGGCATCTTCCTTTAGCAAGGCGTGATAAATAAAGTTATTGGCCGGTACGGTAATGATTTGCACCATCATCACGGCAATACCCAAACCCATCGCCGTCGAGATTTTCTTGGAAACCGCGATGAAAGTACACATGCCCAAGAAGAAGGACAGCGCCAGATTTTCTATAAAGACAGCCTTTATAAATAGACTAATATAAGCTTCCATTAGTGATGTCCTCCTTCACCATGAGCTATCGACAGGATTTTGAAATCCGCAGCTTCTGCCTGTTTCGGCTTCCATTGACGGACAGCCCAGATGATCAAACCGATAATAAAGAATGCGCTCGGTGGTAACAACATCAAGCCATTTGGATCATACCAGCCGCCATCTTTGGTAAGCTTGAAGACTTCAATGCCCAGCAATTTACCTGAACCTAATGATTCTCTGATAAAAGACACCGCAATCAAAATCAAGCTGTAACCCAAACCATTGCCGATACCATCGATAAAGCTGGCTAAAGGCGGGTTCTTCATCGCATAACCTTCAGCGCGACCCATTACGATACAGTTGGTGATAATCAAACCCACGAATACCGACAACTGCTTGCTGATTTCATAAGCAAAGGCTTTCAGGATCTGATCGACCACGATAACCAACGACGCAATAATGGTCATCTGCACGATGATCCGAATGCTGCCGGGAATATGATTCCTGATCGCGCTGATAGCCGCACTGGAACACGCCGTCACCAACGTCAACGCCAATGCCATAATCAGTGAGGTCGACATTTGCGAAGTCACCGCCAACGCCGAACAGATACCCAGAACTTGTAAAGTAATCGGGTTGTTATCAACCAACGGCTCTATCAGTACTTTTTTGGTTTCATCATTTAAAATTTCACTCATGATTTAACTCCTTTAACCGCTCTTACTTTAGCTATGTACGGGGCAAAACCTTCTTTGCTCATCCAGTATCTGACCAGATTAGTTACACCGGCACTGGTTAATGACGCGCCAGCCAGACCATCGACTTGGTATTGCGATCCCGGTTTACTGGTGTCGACCACGCCTTTAATCAGAGCCAACGCAGGCTCACCAATTTCGGCGCTTTCTATCAAACCTTTTTCTAACCCAGCCTGCTCGGTTTCCGCATAAACTTTTTTGCCTTTCCACAGTGCACGCCAGTTGGGGTTAACGACTTCACCGCCCAATCCCGGAGTTTCCGCTTGATCATAAAAGTTGATACTTTGTACGGTCTGTCCATCAGCATCTAAAGACAGGAAACCGTATAAGGTCGACCATAAACCGTAACCATTAATCGGAAGAATAACCGACTTAATCGCGCCCGCCTCTTTTACCAAAAAGACCTTCGCATATTTAGCCTTGACCCTGATGTGAGCAATATCTTTATCCTTCGGAATAGCAACACTTAAAGCAGGATCTTTTGCCGCTTTACGTTGGTCGTATTCAGCAGGATTCATATCCTCGACATAATCGCCTGTTTCCAGGTTGACTATTTTAGCTTCGATCTTGTCTTTAAATGCCTTGTCAATATCGCTGCCTTCCTGGAGCAAGCCCGCCACATCAAGAATATTTTTCTTCATGTCCAGCTCTTTGTTATTGACCTGAAGGGGCTTTAAGGCAACAGCGGAAAATGAAACCAGAACCGCGCAAACCAAGCAAAGCGCGGTCGCAATCGCGATGGTTTTTTCCAGACTGTCATTGCCCATGGCAAGGACTTTGTCCCAATAGACTCTGAATTTTTGGTAATGCTCGCAGCTATCCAGCTTGGCGCAAATTTTATCGAATTGTTCACACTTAGGCATGACGTTTCATCCTTCTTCTAATATTGGCCTGAATGACGAAATAATCAATCGTAGGCGCGAACATGTTGGAAAACAAAATTGCCAACATAATGCCTTCCGGGAATGCGGGATTAACAACCCTGATTAATACCGTCATAGTTCCGACTAAAGCGCCGAATATCCAACGACCGGTATCGGTCATTGCCGCGCTCACCGGGTCGGTAGCCATATACACCATACCGAACGCAAAACCGCCCATGGTCAAATGCCAGTACCAAGGCAACGCAAACATGTGGTTGGTGTCGCTGCCGATAAAGTTGAACAGCAACGAAGTCGCCACCATGCCTGCGAACACGCCGCCCATGACCCGGTACGATGCCACTTTGGTATACAGCAGGAACGCCGCGCCGATCAAAATAGCCAATGTTGAAGTTTCGCCAAGACAGCCCGGCTCAAAACCGAAAAAAGTTTGCATCCAGCTGTAATTAGCCGCGTAAACCGCATCAAGACCGCCATTTGCCGCTAAGCCTAAAGGCGTCGCTGCGGTAAAGCCGTCAACGGCAACCCAAACCGAATCACCGGAAATAGACGCAGGATAAGCAAAATATAAAAATGCCCGTCCAGTCAGCGCAGGGTTCAGGAAGTTTTTACCGGTACCGCCGAATACTTCCTTGCCGATAACGATACCGAAAGAAATACCCAAAGCCACCTGCCATAAAGGCATATCGGGCGGCATAATCAACGTATACAGCATTGACGACACCAAAAAGCCTTCATTCACTTCGTGACCGCGAACGGTTGCGAACAGTACTTCCCACACGCCGCCGACAGCCAGCGTCACTATATAAATAGGCAAGAAGTACAACGCGCCGTGAACCAGATTGGAAAACGGGTTCATCGTGCTGTAGCCGAACACCATCATCGGGATACTGCGCCAACCCGGAACCTGCTCCAGACCCATCGTTGCCATCGCCAGATTGGCTTGATAACCGGTGTTATACAAGGCCATCAGGATGCAAAAAAACGTCGCAATCACCACGAAAGTCATCGTCCGTTTCAAGTCGTTGCCGTCACGAACATGCGTGGTGCCGCGCGTTACATCCGCCGGTGTATAAATAAAAGTATCCACCATCTCATAAAGACCGTAATACTTTTCGAGCCGTCCACCTTTGGTGAAATGCGGCTCCATTCTGTCTAAAATATCTCTAGGCGACATTATCCTTCCTTCTCAATTTTAGTTAAATTCGCCCTCAAAACAGGCGCGAAGTCATGTTTACCGGGATCCACAAACGTAAACAAGGACATATCTTCCTCATCCAGCTCCAGACAGCCTAATAATTGAGCCTGATCCGAATCGCCGACTACCAGCGCTTTTAACAGCGGTGTCGGTAAAATATCCAGCGGCATCAGAGTCTCATAAATACCGACAGGAACTATCGCCCGGTTGCTGCCGTTTTTATCGGTTGTTAACGGAAATTTGCGGTTCAACTTGCGGTCAACGCTGGAGGTATAAACATTCAGTGATGAATACTTATCTTTACCAGGAACTATCCAGCCGAACAACTCGCGGGCACGGCCTTCTTGCAACACCGAAACCTGATTGTGGTAGCAACCCAGAAAAGCCATATGATCCGCCGCAAGGTGCCCATACAGCACCGAACCTGCAACCACCCGATTTTCGACGGCTTCCACCTGACCGGCCACCAGATCATTGGTGTTTGCGCCGACGCGGGCACGAATCAATCGCGGCCTTGTAACGGTCGGCCCAGCCAATGACACAACGCGTTCGACATTGAGCTTACCGGTAGTAAATAAGGCGCCGATAGCCATCACCGCTTGATAATCCAGGTGCCAGACGAATTTATCGATACTGACCGGATCAATTAAATGAATATGGGTGCTGGGCAAGCCTGCAGGATGGGGGCCGGAAAACTCGGCGACGGTTACAGGCGCGTCGCCGGTTGCAACTTCGGCGCCGGTCGCCTTGCACACGTAAGTCTTGCCTTCCGTCAACTTGGAAATAATCGTCAAACCATTGGCAAAATCATCTCTGCGCTCTTGGATGATAACCGCAGGGTCTGCCGCTAACGGATTGGTGTCGATAGCCGTCACAAAAATTGAACGCGGCTTGCTGTCTACCGTAGGAATCTTGCCGTAAGGACGGGTACGAAGCGTCGTCCATAAGCCGGAAGCCAACAGATTGTCCTTAATCTGCTGCGCCGACAATTTATTTAACTCGGACTCTTTATATTTGGTAAAAAGCTCCTGAGTATTGCCTCTCAGCTCGATAACAACAGACTGCAAAACCCGCTTGGCGCCGCGATTAATGGACTTTACCTCGCCCGCTCCGGGAGAAGTAAATTTAACACCAGGATTCTTCTTGTCGGTAAAGAGTACCTGGCCCAACTTGACCATGTCGCCTTTAGCAACCATCATGGTAGGCTTCACGCCCACATAATCCCCCCCCAGAATCGCAACGGAATTAACCTTATTGCCATCCCTAATAAGCTGTTCGGGCTCTCCGGTAATCGGTAGATCCAAACCTTTTTTAATACTAAATTGCATAGTGTGAGCCTGCTCTCCAATCAAGTTGCTTTGATCCCATCCTTTTATTTCAAGTACAAATAAAACAAGAGGCGCATTAAGACGTAAATCGATGGCATTAAACCACAAAAACGAGGCATTCTCAACCGCGAGCCAGCATCAATACTCGCAGAAATGAGAAAGAAGAAAGATTTAAAATTATTACTGCAAAATAACGCCAAACAAACTTAGCGAACCCCGCGCAACTTTGCGGTTAACTTTTGTGTTTTTTGCGGTTAAAAAACTTTTTTTGGATTCCATCGTAAAGTACCGAGGCTTACCAAATTGCTTTCGACGTAATGACGCACCCGCACAGAGTTTGCCATCCCACCGCCGATGAGACTATCCAGTATTGTGGGCGGTATTCATCGGCGCATCAGTTTTTGCTCAGGTATTTGCTGGCTTTAAGATTACCAGCCCTATAAAACGCTCCCGTTAAAAAATGTTGTCTTCGTAGCGGAATAAACCGATAATAGTTTCGTATCGCTATCTTTTTCAGCCAACCCTCTTTCCGCGAGCGTACCGCAATGAACATGAAAAGCATATTAACTTACCTAGCCGCTCTAACCCTGACGCTTAATATTTTTACAGTTGAGGCTCAGGAAGTCCCGACGGTCACCACAACTGAGCAAATAGAACTAAACCGGGAAAATTTACCGGTTACCCATATCGTTAACAACCATACGACTCCTCAAGCTTCCGCCGAGAACCCCAGTGAATTTATAACGGCGCTTACCGTGTATTTGATCATCATCATTGTTTATTCAATATACGGCTTTAAAGCTAACACCAAAAACATCGAGCATTGAATATTCATCAACTTAATTGATATAACCTGAACATAGTGCGATAGACTGGGGGCTGAGGCAATCCGCCAC